>JAUZRO010000048.1 GCA_030950465.1 Candidatus Altimarinota bacterium
AAGAACTCTGTTATTGATGATAACAATAAATGTGATATCTATTATAAAATTTTTTGTGGTACTCAAAACAAGAAGTCCCAACGCAACACCTCTACGGATATTTGAACAATTTTTAATGAAAAATATTATTCAAATATTTCACCACAAAAATGAACATTATGAAATATAATAAAGTTATTTAAATCATATTTTTCTAGAAATATAAATAAAATTCAAAATAAGCAATTTTTTGCTTGGCATCCTAATTATTTTGATAGAATAATTAGAAATGAGAATGAATTAAATAGAATTAGGAAATATATTTTGGAAAATCCATTAAAATGGAAATTGGAAAAAAATAATCCAGAAAATATATTTATGTAGCCCAAATTCAAAAATGAAACGCAATTTTTTATAAATTTCAAAAAATTATATACTAGTAAAAACTTGGTATAGTCTATAGTAAAGATGTAGCTACATCTCTACAAATAAAATTTAAAAGTATAGTCTATAGTAAAGATGTAGCAATGCTATATCTCTACAAAATTTAAAAATTAAATAATAAAAAAATGATAAAATTAAGTAAATTTCCATTTAAAACACAAAAATCAATACCTAATGGGAGTGATAATAAATCAACTTGAATTTTGCTTCAAGCTGGTTTTATAAGACAAACTATGGCAGGGGTTTATACTTATACAACTTTTTGATTAAAAGTTTTAAGGAAAATAGAAAAAATAGTCAGGGAAGAGATGGATAATTATTGAGCTTTTGAAACTTTGATGCCAGCTTTGAGTCCAAAAGAATTATGGGACAAAACTTGAAGATGGGATACTATTGATGTAATGTTTCATCTTCCAGCTGCTAATAAAAAAGAATATGGTCTAAATTCAACTCATGAAGAATTAATAACTCCATTGATGTGAGATTTTATACAGTCTTATAAAGATTTACCTGTTTGTGCTTATCAAATTCAAAATAAATTTAGAAATGAAAAGAGAGCAAAATCAGGGCTTTTAAGATGAAGAGAATTTATTATGAAAGATGCTTATTCTTTTCACTCTTCTGATGAAGATTTTGAAAAATATTATGAGTGAATGAAAGAAGTTTATTTAAGTATTTTTAAAAAATTAGGACTTTGAGATGATACTGTAATTGCACTTGCTGATTGATGAACTTTTACAACAAAATTTTCACATGAATTTCAAGTAAAAATAGATATTTGAGAAGATATTATTTATAAATGTAGAGAATGCTGAATTTGCCATAATGAAGAAATTGTTGATTTAGTAAATGGGTTTAAATGTTCTTCTTGTAAATCTAATAGTTTCGAAAAATTTAATGCTTCAGAAATTTGAAATATTTTTCCTCTTGAAACTAAATTTACTTCTGCTTTTTGAATACAATATTTAGGTGAGGATAATAAAATGCAAACTCCTTTAATGGGGTGTTATGGTATTTGAGTAAGTAGAGCAATGTGATTGATAGCTGAAAAATTTGTTACAGATAAATGAATTAATTGGCCTGAGAGTGTTGCCCCAGCTAAATATTATATTGCAGTAATTTGAGAAGAAAATTTAGAAAAAGCTCTAGATTTAATTGAAAAATTAAATCTAGATAAATCAGAAATAATTTTAGATGATAGATTCTCTAGAAAAATTTGATTTTGACAAAAAATGTGAGATGCTGAACTTTTATGAATTCCTAATAAAATAGTTATTTCTAAAAAAACTATTGAAGAAAATAGTTATGAATTAAATGGAAAATTAATTAAAATATAATATTATAAAAAATATTTTGTTTTTTTGTAAAAAATACATATAATTTTGCAGTAAATTTTAAATTAATAAATATATAAAATGTCAAAAGGAGATAATGAAAATGATTTAACTAAGGAAATTATAGATTTTTTTAAAGATTTAGTAATTATAGTTATAGTAGTAAAACTTATTACTATGTTTTTAGTTTCAATTTTTATTATAAATGGTCAATCAATGTATTGATCTTACTATGATAAAGAATTTATTTTAGTTGATAGATTCTCTACTAATACTTTTTGATGATTAAAGGAACAAAAAGTAGGAAGATGAGATGTGGTTGTTTTGGAACCAGAAGTTGATAAGGATAAAAGATTTTTTATTAAAAGAGTTATATGACTTTGATGAGAAGAGTTAAAAATTGAAAATTGAGAAGTTTTTCTTAAAAAGGTATGAGAAAAAAGTTTCACTAAATTAGATGAAAAATATTTAAATGAAGATAATTATTGACAAACTAGAACTTGAAAGGATTCTATAATTTATAAAATTCCAGAATGAAAGTTTTTTGTTATGTGAGATAATAGAAATCATTCAAGTGACTCTAGATCATGTTTTCATTCGAGTTGTAGTTCTACAGATAGAGATAACTATGTACTAAATGATAAAATTGTATGAAAAGTATTAATTGATTTTTGATATTTTAATTATAGAAATTTTAGTTTTACTCATCCTAATATCAGATTAGATTGAGAATATATTAATACTCAGCCAAAATGGCTTTCTTCAGAAGATAGTTATATTTATTAATTTCTCCCTATGTCTAGGGAGTTATTTTTTTACCAAATATTTATGGAAAATTTTTATTTAATAGATAAAGAAATATCAATTTCTAGTTTTGATATAATTAGAAAATTAAGAAAAAGATTAAATCTTAGAAAGATGTGACATACTTGAACTTTAGACCCTTTAGCTACAGGATTAGTTTTAGTTGCAACAGGGAATTATACAAAACTAATTCCTTTTTTAGAGAAAGATAAAAAAACCTATATTACAACAATTAATTTAGATTGAGTTACGGATAGTTTTGATTTAGCAGAAGAAGTACATTATTTATCAGAAGAAAAACAAGAATTTTTTAAAAATAAATTAACTAGAAAATATTTAGAAAATATTTTGATAGAAAAATTTACTTGAATCATTGAACAAACTCCACCAAAATTTTCAGCAGTAAAAATTAATTGAAAAAGAGCTTATAAATTAGCTAGAAAATGAGAAGCATTTGAAATAAAATCTAAAAAAGTGGAAATTATAAATTTAAACATATTAAATTATACTTACCCAAAATTAGAAATAAAAATTGAAGTTTCAGCTTGAACTTATATTAGAAGTATAGCAAAAGATTTATGAAATATTTTAGAAACAGGTTGATATTTATCAGCTTTAAGAAGAACTAAAATTGCTAGATTAGATACAGAAAATTCTATAAAACTAGAAGATTTTTCAACAGAGAGCTTTAGCCCTTTGAATACTTTAGATGTAAAAAAAATATTTAATTCAGAATATTTTTTAGAAGTAGATAAAAACTGACATTATAATAATTGAGAAATAAATAAACAGGATTTTATAAGATTAAATAATTGATTGGAAAGATTAAGAAAATTTAATTTAGAATTAAATAAAAATTATTTTTTATTTGATTGAGAAAGAATAACTAATGTAGTTATGTTTGATTGAGAAAAATTAATTCCTGTAAAAAAAATAATGTAAAAAAGACAGAAAGCTAAAGCATTCTGTTGATTTGATAGAGTTTCAACAAGGTGGCTTCAGCCCCTTGTTTTTTTTATATTAATTTTTTTTAGAAAAATTTTATTTTATCAGCATTTGGATGATCTTTTAATTTTTCAAGAGTTTTAGCTTCAATTTGTCTGATTCTTTCTCTAGTTACTCAAAATTCTCTACCAACTTCTTCTAAAGTATGAATATCTCATCAATCTAAACCAAATCTCATAATTATAATTTTTCTTTCTCTTGGAGTAAGAAAATCAAGCATTTTATAAAGATTTGTTTTTAAAAGATTCATATTAGTTTGAGCATCTGGACCTGGAGTTTTATCATCTTCAATAAAATTTCATAAAGAAGTATCTTCTTCTGAACCAACTGGAGCATCAAGACTTAATATATCTTGAGAAATTCTCATTATTTGTCTAACTTTTCTGATATCCATCTCAAGTTCTTGAGCAAGTTCTTCCATTAAAGGTTCTCTTGTCAATTCTTGAGTTAATCTTCTAAAAGTATGAGTAAATTTATTAATTGTTTCAACCATATGAACTGGAACTCTAATTGTTCTAGCTTGGTCAGCAACAGCTCTAGTAACTCATTGTCTTATCCACCAAGTTGCATAAGTTGAAAATTTAAAACCTTTATCAGGGTCAAATTTATCAACTGCTCTAAATAGTCCAACATTTCATTCTTGAATTAAATCAAGTAATCAAAGACCTCTTCACATATATTTTTTTGAAATAGATACTACTAATCTTAAATTAGCAGCAGCAAGAGATTTTCTAGCTTCCATATCTCATATTCTAATTCTTTTTCAAAGTGCAATTTCTTGCTCTCAAGTTAAAAGTTCAACTCTTCATATTTCATTTAAATACATTCTAATTGAATCATTTGAAATTTCAGAAAGAGAAATATCATTTTTACTTTTTTTACCTTTAGTTTCTGTAGAAGAAAATAAATTATCTTTTTCTAGATTATCAACAATTTCTATTTTTAAGTCCATAAATCTTTTAAAAATATCATCCAATAAATCAATATCATCTTCAGCATTAGGTATAGCAGACATTAATTCATCTTGAGTAACTTGTCATTCTAATTTTCATTTTTTCATTAATAATTGAATTTCATCATTCATTCATTCTAAAATTGTTTCAGGAACATTTACATCAATAAAACTTTGAATTCATTTTCAAACTCTTCTTTTATCATCCTCTCTATCAATAGGTATTTTATTTCATTTTGAATCTTTTTTTGAAGATTCTCAAACAATAGTTTTATTGTCTTTTTTTTCATTATCTTCTTTTCATATATCAAGAGAATCTAAATCAACTTCTTCAATAAGCTTATCAATATTTTCTAAATCTTTTTTGTTTAATTTTAATTTTTTATCATCAGTTTGTGCAGTCATTATGTTTTAATTATTATGTAGAATAAAGTTTTTTGCATTATATAATTTTTATCTTAATTCTCAACCTTTTTTTTCTACTTTTTTCTTTATTTCTTCAATTAAAGTATTCTTTACTTTATCATCAAGAGTTCATTCCTCAGATTGTATATAAATCTTGAAAGATAAACTTCTTTTTCAAGGTAATTTTTCTTCACTTTCAAATATATCAAATAGTTCAACTTTTTTAATTAAATTTTTATCAGTATTTAATATAGTAGATTGAATATTATTTCATTTTACATCTTTATTTACAACAAAATTTAAATCAAAGTTATTCATTTGAAATTGAGATATTTCAGAAGCTTTAATTATTGAATAAGCACCATCTTTAATTTTATCTAAATTAATATAGAAAAAAGCAACTCTAGATTTTATATCAAATCTTTTTGATATTTCTGGATGATTTTCTCAAACAAAACCAACTTCTTGTCCTCTAATAATAATTTTAGCAGTTCTTCAAGAATGAGCATAACTTGGAGTAGAGACACATTGCAATGTGTCTCTACAAGAATCAAAATTAAATTTATCTATTCAAATAGTTTTTAAATAATCAGATACAATTTTTTGAATTTCATAATATGGAATTTCTTCTAAACTAGTTATTACACTTGCTATTTCATAATTTTCTGAAATATTTTTTCAATTTAATTTAAATACTTTTTCTATTTCAAATAATTTTAAATCTTTTCTTTCTCTAATATTATCCTCTAAAGATTTCATTAAATTTGGAATCAAACTTCATTTCATATGAGTTAATTCAGCTGATAATGCATTTTTTAATGGAACTAAATTTTTACAATTTCATTCTAATTTGTTCATTAATTCTTCATTTACAAAAGAATAATTATATATATCAAAGAATCATTTTGATGTAAAAAAACTTCTAGAATCATTTTTTATTTTATAAATATTTGATTGAGAAACAGCTCACATATTTATAAAAGGAGGATTTGTTTCTATTTTATCAAATCAATCTATCCTTGCTATCTCCTCTGCAATATCAGCTTTATAATTTAATTCTTTTCTCCAAAATGGAATTTCTAATTTTTCTTTATCTTCAGACACATTCAATGTATCTCTACAAACTTTTATTCATAAATTTTTTAAAATTTTATCACAAGTTTCTTTACTATATTCTTTTCAAATTAAATTATTAATAAAATCTAAATCATAATCAACTTCTACTTTTTTTTGCTTTATTTCATAAGAATCTATAAATTCTTCTATTTTTAAATTTGGAAAAACTTTTTCTAATTCAGAAATAATTAAACTAGCACCTCTACTTGCCATTTCAGGTAATAAATCTTTTTCAAAAACATTTAATGCATCAGTTCTTAAACCTAAAGTTTTTCAAGTTTTTCTAATAATTGCTTGATCAAAATTAGCAGATTCAATAATAATATTTTTAGTAGTTTCTGAAACAGAACTTTCTTTTCATCAAATTATTCATCATAAAGCTAAAACTTTTTCTTCGTCAGCAATTACAATATCTTTAGAATTTAGAGAGTATTCTTTATCATCTAATGCTAAAAATTTCTCATCTGGATTTGCAAATCTTATAGTTATTTTTCATTTTACTTTATCAGCATCAAAAATATGAGTAGGTTGTCCATAAAAATATAAACTATAATTAGTAATATCAATTAATAATCATTTTGATTCTATTCCTGCACTTGCAATAACTTCTTTAATATAATCAGAAGTTTCAGAATTTTCTACTCAAGAGATTTTTATTCACATATATCTTTTTACAGATTTAGTAATTTTATTTTCTAAATCTAATTTCTCTAATCAAGAAAAATCTCTATTTTCAAATTCAAAATCAAATTTCTCTCAATTAATAGCATAAATTTCTCTTATTATTCAAATATGAGAAAATAAATCTGGTCTATGATTTATTGCCTTATTATCAATATCTAAATAACAGTCATTTTTTCCTAAATAATCCCTCATTGAAATTCAAAGTTCAGCATTTTCTGGAAGTTCCATTATTCAAGCTTGTCTTTCTTCAATTAATCATAATTCATCCTCAGAGGCAATCATTCCAGCACTGCTAACTCATCTAATTTTAGTTTTTCCAATAACAAAGTCTTCACTTAATTTAGCTCAAACAATACAAACTGGAACTATTAATCCAGTTTTTACGTTAGCTGCACCACAAACTATTTGAGTTTTTTCTCCACAAACTTCAACTTGACAAACATTTAATTTTTCACTATCAGGATGTTTTTCTACTTCCACAATTTTTCAAATATAAACATCTTTTAAATTTTCACCCTCATAAATAATCTCCTCAACTTCTGCTGTATGCATTACCAAATCTTGAGCTACTTCTTCAACAGATTTAATATTTGGAATATATTGTTTTAGTGTATTATAAGATATTTTCATTTTATTTTTTAGTTTATTATTAAATTATTTTTAAGCAAAAAAATTAGCTTTTTCTATACTTTTTTTAATCATCTTTAATCCTCATTTATGATTTTCTTTCATAACATACAGTCATTTAGAAATAGCATATTCTTTTGTTTTTTCATCTGTAAATACTCTAGCTCACATAACTCAATACATTTTTAATCAAGAATATCTTTTTTCTAAAAGATATTTTTTAAAATTTGGTAAAGTTTTTTCCACAAATTTATCAATATGGTTTTTAGTTAATTTTGTCTTTGTTTCTCAAATAAATACTTTTGTACCATTTACTCATATTATATCAAATTCTGCCACCATTTTTTTTCATTCAAATACCTCTACATTTCTTTGAGTTGATGAAATATTTTCTCCTGTCTCATTTAATACATCTTGAAAGTTTTTTCAAACTAAATCTTCTGATATCATTCACTGAGTATATCACATTCAATCAAACATTTTTTCAAGTCTTTTTAATTCTTTATCTCTCTTTTTAAATCTTCTTTCTTCTCTTTCATCAGCTTCTTTAGATCTTTCATCAGCTTCTTTAGATCTTTTTTCAGCTTCTTTAGCTCTTTCATCAGATTTTTTATCTCTTTCAATATTATCCACAACCATTCTCTCAAATAATTTTTCTATTCTATCTAATCTTTCACTCATATATTTTATAATTATATGTTAATTTTTTAATAACAGTACTATATTTAAAAATAGCTAAAAGGCAAGAGAAAGTCTAACGTTAATTTAGACTTTTTTTACCCTTCAATATCAATTCTAGAAATTCTTTCTCAAACTATTTTTCAATTTTTATATAAAATTACTTTTATTTCAAAAAATCATTCTTTCAAATTTATAAAATCTGAATTTACTTGCTGATTATTTTTAAACCATTTAATTTCATCATAATCTATATTACTTGTAAAATCTAATTTTATTTTGTTTATTTCTTCTGGTTTAGTTAAATCTATTTTGTAAACACTTTCATTTAATGGAGAAATTATTTCTAAAAATTTTTTTTCATTATTTTCTTCAAAAATTATTTTCCTTTTATTTAAATCATAATTTATTGGTTCTAATTCCTCAACTATTTTTCTAAAAATTTCTCCTGCTCAAGTGGCTCAAGAAACTCATTTCATATAAGTTCAATCTTTATTTCAAACCCAAACTCAAATCATATAATTTTCAGTAAAACCAACTGACCAATTATCTCTAAAATTTCTTGAAGTTCCAGTTTTTACAAAAACTTCTCTATTTGCAAAATCAAGACTTGAATTAATTGGAAATCATTTTAATTTAAAATATCTATTAGTTAAAATTTCAATAACCATATCAATATACTCTTTTTCTATTATATTTTCACAATTACTATTTCATCTCTCTTTTTCAAAGAGAGTACCCGAAGGGGGAGAGATTATATTTTGTTCTTCCTCTTTCAAGCTGTTTATATTACATAAATTTCATTCATTTGCAAAAATACTATATCATTGCAATAATTCATATAAACTCATTTCAGAAACTCAAAGAGTTAGTGCTAATCAATAATATTCAGCTTTTTTATCTATTGAACTAATTTTCAATTTTTTCAAAAAATTATATAATCTATTTAATCAAATTTCATTTGTAAGTTTCACAGCAGGAATATTTATACTTTGACTAAGTGCTTCTGCTAGGGAAACTTCTCATTTATAATCTAGAGAATAATTTTTTGGAGAATAACTATTTCAATCAAAAGTTTTATATTGAATTGGTAAATCCAAAATCTTAGTTTCTGGTTTATATCATAAATCCTTAAAAGAAAGCAAATATGTAAAAGGTTTGATTGTTGAACCAACTTGCCTCAATGCAGTTGTAGAATTTACTTGCCCATTTTCTTCATAATAATCAATCCCTCAAATCATAACTTTTAAATCATTATTTTTTCTACTAGTTATTATTATTCAATAATCTCAAACATCTTTCCAAGCTAATCAAGAAATAACATTTTTAGCCAAATCATCAATTTTTTGTGTTAAATTATAATCAATAGTAGTAGATATTTTTTCAATATTCTCCCCCATCCTTAAAAGGGAGGGGGCTAGGGGGTGGGCTAAAAAATCCACAACATAAGGCAATTTATTTTTATGATTCTCATTAAAAGTTAATTTTTCAGATAAAATAGAATTTAATTCATCTTTAGTTATTAATTTATTTTGATATAAATAATTAGTTATTTTTTTAAATCTAATTTTAAAGTTAGAAATATTTCTATATGGATCATATTTTGAAGGATTTTTTGGTAGAATTAAAATAGCTATTTGTTCAGCTTTTGTTAAATTAACTACACTTTTATCAAAATGATATTTTGAAGCTGACTCTATTCAATAATTCAAATATCAGTAATAAATATTATTCAAATAAAATTCCAGAATTTCAGCTTTGTTATACTTTTTATTCAAAGCTAGAGCTATATAAAATTCTCATAATTTTCTAATATATCATCTTTTTGCATTCAGCCAATAATTATTTCTAATAACTTGAGTAGAAATAGTAGAAGCTCATTCTATTTTTTCATCAGTTTTAAAATTATTAATTACAGCTCTAATTATAGCAGAAAAATCAATTCCAGAATTTTTATAAAAGTTTTTATCTTCCATTAAAACAATAGCTTTTTTAGAAAAATCTGGAATATTTTCAATTCCTATAAATCTATGTCTAGTTTTTTCATCATTAATAATTTCTCAAATTTCAATATTATTAATATCATAAATTACAGTTGAAGGTTTTATTTTTTCTATATTTACAGGAAAAATATAAAGAGAGATAAAAAATAATGGCTCTTCCTTAAATCAATTAGGTAGAATATCTATTTTACACTCACTTCAAAATCTCAAATACTTAAATAAATCATAGTCTTAAAATTCTCAAAATTTCTAAATCATCTAGCTCTTCTTTTAATAGTTTGAATAATAG
>JAUZRO010000049.1 GCA_030950465.1 Candidatus Altimarinota bacterium
ATTTGAACTTTAAGAAAACAAGAAAAAGAAACCTTTTCAGCTATTTTAAGTTTATTTTGATGAGATATTTTATTGCCTGAAATGTAAAAAAAATCCCAACTTTTGATAAGTTGGGATTTTTTTGGTTGATAGTAACAAAAATTGATTTTATATTAAATATAAATATAATTTAAAGAATATTATAATTTAATTATAAAAAAATGAGATACTTAGACCCAAAAAATGATGTAGCATTTAAAAAGATATTTGCAGATGAGAACCATAAAGAAATATTAATTCACTTTTTAAATAATATTTTAGATTTAGATTCACCAATAAAAGAAGTTACTTTATTAAGTTGAGACCAACTTCCAAAAATAAAAGATTTGAAAGAAACTTCACTTGATGTAAAAGCAAAAGATGAAAAAGATAGAGAATTTATCATAGAAATGCAAGTAGAAAAACAAAAAGATTTTATGAATAGAGCATTGTATTATACTGCAAAAAATTATTCAAGACAAATAAAAAAGTCTGAATTTTACACCCCGAAGGAAGTACTCTTGGGGTGTGATCAATTAAATCCAGTAATATTTTTATGAATATTAGATTTTAATTTATTTAATTGAGAAGATTTTTTAACTCAACATTATATAATTAATCAACAAACATGAAATAGAGATATAAAACAAATAGAATTAAATTTTGTAGAATTACCAAAGTTTAATAAAACAGATAAACAATGTGAGAATCTAACAGATAAATGGATTTATTTTATGAAAAATGCAGAGGATTTAAAATTTATTCCAGAAAATATAAAAACAAAAGAAATAAAAACAGCTTATGAAATAAGTGAACAATATGGTTGGACAGAATGAGAATTAGAATTATATGAAGCAAGAGACAGAGCAGTTGCAGCTCAAAAAGATAAAATGAATACTGCTAGAGAAGAATGAAGAGAAAAAAGTACTAATAAAAAATCTAATGAATACAATGTGAATTCATGAAAAAGAAGCTAAAAATATATTAACAATATAAAAAACTATTTGTTAAAAATAGTTTTTAGTCTTGATATTCTTCTCTTAAAGTAGTTTTATTAGAAAAAACGACTCAAGATAATTGTTTTGAAAGATGATTTTCCATAGTTTCAAAAATTTCTGATTTTAGTTCTGGATTTACTTTAATATCTGCTCTTTTCATTTTATAATTCATAGAATCAAAACTTGCAGATTTAATGAAAAAATCATTTTTAGAAGAATTGAAACATTCCTCACTACAAAAACCAAAATGTTTTTTATATTCAGTTTTTTTACATATTAATCTTGCATTACAAGGAGAATACCTACAATTTTCACAATGGTCAGTTTTTTCTCAAGTATAACAACATATTCAAATTGTTGTATGTTTTTCCTTAGAACCTACTTCATCAGAAACTCTATCATCAAAAACATATAAATTTCCTTCCCAATTACCATCATCATAAGTATTTATATATTTTACTACTCATCAATCTAGCTGATAAGTATTTTTTAACCCAGCTTTTTGTAACATAACTGTGGATTTTTCACATCTAATTCAACCAGTACAATATGAAATAACTTTTTTATCTCAAAATTGTTTTTTATATTCTTCTATTTGATTTTCTAATTCTCTAAAAGTTAGAGTACTTGCAGGAATTGCATTTTTAAAATGTCATAATCTATATTCATGATCATTTCTCATATCTAAAACTATATAATCATCAATTTGTCAATTATCTAAAATTTCTTTAAAATCTTCTATTTGCATTCTATTTCAAGCTTCTTCTATTTCTTTTCTTGTAAATTTTTTTCATAAAACAACAATTTCATCTCTAACTTTTACTTTCATTTTTGGGAATTGATGTCATTTAACTTTACATGATTTAATATCTATATCTTCTGGATTTTTGAACAAATCATGATTATTTATAAATAATTTATAAGCCATTATTTGACCTTCATTTCATGTAACAGTAGCAGAAATTCCTTCAGTACCAATATATATTCTTCATTTTATACCAATTCAAGCTGTAAATTTTTGGTGTTCTTCAACTTCTTTTGTTGGATTTTTAACATCTACAAACTTATAAAAAGTAAGTAATGTAAAATCTTCTTTTTTTTGTATCATAATAATTGTAATTCTAATTCTAATTAATAAATAACTTGCATGTTATACATCTAAAATTGTTACAGCTTTTGCATAAGCTTAATTTTAGGTAATTACATTTTAATAATTATTTTTTAAAAATCAATAATTTTTATTATAATTTGATTATTTTATAAATTTTAATTTAATTTTTATCTATTTTTGGCTCTTCCTTAAATCAATTA
>JAUZRO010000005.1 GCA_030950465.1 Candidatus Altimarinota bacterium
AATTTAATTTAGATAGTTTAGTAGAAGAATTTAAATCTTTAGAAATAAAGTTATCAGATCCTGAAATTTTTAAAGATCAAAAAAAAGTAAGAGAAGTTTCTACAAGAAAGAAAAATATTGAAAAAGCTGTTAAGATTTATCTTGAATATAAATCTTTAAGTGAAGCTTTAATTGAAAATAAAGAAATGTTGAGTGCTGAAAGTGATACTGAAATGAAAGATATGTTAAAAGAAGAAATAAAAGAAATAGATGTTAAAATTCCACAATTAGAAGAAGAATTAAAACTTTCTCTTCTTCCCAAAGACCCAAATGATGAAAAAAATATTATGGTGGAAATAAGAGCTTGAGCAGGTTGAGATGAAGCAGCACTTTTTGCAGGAGAACTATCAAGAGCATATTTAACTTTTGCAGCAGAAGAATGATATAAAACTGAAATTATTGAACAATCAATTCCTGATACAGGTTGAGTAAAAGAAGTTATTTTTGAAGTAAAATGAGAATGAGCTTATTCAAGATTTAAATATGAATCAGGAGTTCATAGAGTTCAAAGAATTCCAGAAACAGAAAATAAAGGTAGAGTTCATACTTCAGCAGTAACTGTTGCTATTATGCCAGAAGTTGATGAGCTTGATTTTGAATTAAATATGGATGAAATAGAAATGAAATTTACAAGATCAGGATGACCAGGAGGACAACATGCAAATAAGGCAGATTCAGCAGTTCATTTAAAACATGTACCTACAGGAATAATTGTTCTTTGTAGTGATTGAAGATCTCAACATAAAAATAGAGAAAAAGCTTTTAATATTATGAGGTCAAAACTTCAAGTTTTAGCTGAAGAAAAAAGAGCAAAAGAGCAGTGAGAAGCAAGATCTTCACAAGTAGGTTCTTGAGATAGAAGTGAAAAAATTAGAACTTATAATTTTCCACAAGACAGAGTTACAGACCATAGAATAGGGCAAAATTTTTCAGGATTACCACATATTATGTTATGAAGACTTTGACCAATAATTGATGCCTGTGGTTTTGCAGATGAACAAGCAAAATTAGAAGCAGCTGGAGGTTGAGAATAAAAACTAAATTAATTTTTAGTTTTTTTTGTAAAAATGAGTATATTAATATAAAATAAAATAAGAATAATACAAATTATGACTACACTTGTCTTAAATAATCTATCTCAAAAATTTGGTTTAACTTTTTTAGTAGTTAAATCTTGGTGGGAAGAATTTGCTTTTAGTTCAGAAAAAGAAGCAGAAATTTTTTTTGAGGAAAATATAAAAACAATTAAAGCTAAGCCTTTTATTAAATGGGTTTGATGAAAAAGACAATTAATTTCACAATTTCAAGAATTATTCCCAAAAGATTTTTCAAATTACCATGAACCTTTTTTATGAGGTTGAGCAGTATTTTTTAATTTACAGAAGAAAAAAAGTTATTTATCAGATGTAAATGAAGAATTAATAAATTTATACAAAACAATTAAAAAAGAACCAGAGGAATTAATTAAATTTTTAGAATCTTTAGAATATTCAAAAGAAAAATTTTTAGAATTAAGATTTTGGGACAGATTAGAATGATGACTTTTAAAATTTTCAAAAATACAAAGAGCAGGAAGATTTATGTATTTAAACAGAACTTGTTTTAACTGACTATACAGAGTAAATTCAAGATGAGAATTTAATGTCCCTTTTTGAAAATATACAAATCCAGATTTTATACAAAAAGAAAATATAATAAATACTTCAAAGCTATTAAATAAAACAAAAGCCCAAATTAGACTCCAAAGTTTTGAAAAAGTTTTAGAAAAAGTTAATCCTTGAGACTTTGTTTATTTTGACCCGCCATATGATGTTTTAACAGATTCAGCAAATTTCACCAGTTATGATAAATCATGATTTTGAAGAGATATGCAAGAAAAGTTAGCAGAAATTTGTAGGAAATTAGAAGATAAGTGAGTGAAATTTATGTTGAGTAATCACAATACACCTTTCATAAGAGAGATTTATTCTTGATTTAATTTTGATATTGTGAAAGCAAGGAGGAATATTAATAGTAAGGCAAGTGGGAGAGGTGATGAGATTGTAAATGGATTTTTTAATTTTATAAAATTTATTAAATATGGATTTAGAAAGAATAAATTTAGATATTTCTATAACAAGGAAAAAAGATTTTATAAATTTATTTTATAAAAGTTATTTAGAAAATATACATAAAGATTTTATAGAGAATAAAGAAGAAAAGAAGCATAATATTAATTCTCATTCAAATTGGTTTAATAGAAAAATAAAATTAAATCACCAAAAAGAAAATATACAAATTATAAATAAATGGAAACTTTGTATGGTTGATTATTGAATGAATATATGAACTGAAATTAATTGAGTAAGGCCATCTATTATTTTTAAATCAAATTCATATTTACAATGAGAAGATGTTTTTGTTATTCCAATTACCTCTTTTAAAGATTGAGAAATAAAATCAATAGATGAATTTGATATAGAATTAATACCAGATAATAAAAATAATCTGAAAAATAAATCTTTATTAAAATTAAGACAATTAAGATGTATCTCTAAAAAAAGAATTAGACCTAAAAAATGAAGTGATAAATTAAATATTTTTTGAGAAATAGTAGATTTAGAATTAAGAGAATTAATTAAATCTAATATAAAAAGAATTTTTTGAACATAAAAAATCTCCTTAAATCCATAAGGACAAGGAGGTCTGTGACTAAGTCACTACATCTAAGTAAACTTATTATATGAGTTTTTACTAAAAAAAGCAAATTTTTATTTTATAAAATATATAAATATATGAGTTTTCCAGAAATAATGATTGTTAGATATTATGAATCCTGAATAATTGATATAACTTATTCTGATAATTGAAGTAAAGAAAATAAAAATTTAATAGAAGAAAGGCTTGAAAGACAACAAGAAGAAGATAAACATTTAGAAACTTATGGAATATTTTATAAGTGAGAAAATATTTGTAGTGAGGAGGAAAGATAAAAAGGTGAGATTGAGTGGGATAAAAATAATTTTTAAATATTAAAAAACAAATTATGAAAAGAAAACCTAATATTGCTGATACTTTATTGAAAAATTCAATATCAGCTATATTCTCAGCAATTGAAATTCATAATAAACCTAATATTTCTTATAGATATCCAACAGTAACAATTTTAATTTTAAATTCTTGGGAATTGTTATTAAAATCTTATATTTATAAAGTAAAAAAAGATAAAACTATAATTAAAATACAGAAATGAAATTGAAGATATCCTTCATTACAACATTGTATCAATAAAATTTTTATATGAGATGATTTATTAGTATTTAAAAATAATATTGAATCTATAGCTGAATATAGGAACTTAATAATCCATGCATTTACAGAAGATTTAGATGAGATAATTTTTTCTATAATTAATAAAAACATAGAATTATATTGAAACTTTCTTAAGGATTTTCTTGATAGTGATATAAATAAATTTTGAGATAATTTAATCTTATTACCTATTTGATTTAATAAACCGTTTAATCCAGCAAGTTTTTTATCTAAAAAAGGAATATCAAAGTCTTTTTCTGAAGAAATAGGTAAATTTTTAAATAATATTGTTTTAATAACAAAAAAATTAGATGAAAAAAATATTGATGAAACAATTTTAATACCATTTAAATTAGATATTGTATCTAAGAATAAAATTACAAACCCAGATATAATTGCAAAAATAGAAAAGAATGCAGAATGGTGATTTAGTAAAGAAACAAAAATATCTTATTCAAATGAGCCTTGAGTACAACAAGTTAGAACACTAAGTTTAGAAGAATCTAAAAAATTATTTAATATTAATTATAATGAATTAATATTAATTCTAAAAGAAAAATATGGAGTTTTAAAAAAGACAAAAGAAGTTAATAATAAATATAAAGAAATAAAAAAAGAAGACAATTATCAAAAGTTATGGTACACAAATCCTATTAATAAAAAAATTTCTTTTCATAAAGATATTAAAAATAATCTATGAAGCTAAACTTTCAAACATCACTTGCAACTTCTTATACAAACAATTCTCAAAAAATTAGAGCAATGTCTGAACCTTGGACAGAACAAAATATTTTTTGTCCAAATTGTGGTAATGGACTATCAGAACAGGAAAATAATAAAAAAGTTTCTGATTTTTTGTGTGAGAATTGTTTAGAAAATTATGAGCAAAAAGCATCAAAGAAAAAATTTAAGTGAAAAGTTATTTCAAGTGAATATTATACTATAATTAAAAGACTTAAAGAAAATAATAAACCTAATTTTTTCTTTCTACATTATTTAGATTGAATATTTTCTGTAAATGATTTTTTTGTAGTTCCAAAATATTTTTTTGTTACTGAAATTATAGAAAAAAGAAAACCTCTATCATCCACAGCAAGAAGAGCTGGTTGGACGGGTTCAAATATATTATTTTCAAAAATTCCTAATTCTTGAAAAATATATTATATTGAAGATTGAAAAGAAATTTCTAAAGAAAAAGTTTTAGAAAAATGGCAAAAAACAGCATTTTTGAAAGATATTAAAAAAGATGATTTAAAAGGTTGGATTTTGGATATTATGAACCTAGTAGAATCATTAGAAAAAGAAAAATTTAGTTTAGATGAAATTTATATATTTGAAAATGATTTGAAAATTATTCATCCAGAAAATAAGAATATTAAAGCAAAAATTAGACAACAATTACAGTTTTTAAGGGATAAATGATATCTAGAATTTTTAGAAAAAAGAGGTAAT
>JAUZRO010000050.1 GCA_030950465.1 Candidatus Altimarinota bacterium
AGTTTTAGTATAAACAAATATTAAAATAGAATTTTAAAACTAATTATTAATTGAATTAATTTATTTTTATCTATAATAAAAGTAAATTAATTTTTAATAAAAAAAAATGAAAACATACAATAAATTTGTAGATTATTATGATGAAATAATCAGGTGAAGTTGATATGATATAAATTCTGAAGTAGAATTTTTAGATGAAATGATAGTGAAATTTTCACCCCTCCTTACAAGGGAGGGGCAGGGGGTGGGAGATATTTTAGAATTTGCATGTTGAACAGGTAGTATTGCAAGAGAATTAGAAAAAAAATGATATAATGTTTTTTGAGTGGATTTAAGTGAAGAGATGATAAAAAAAGCTAATAATAAGCAAAAATTTATTATTTGAGATATGACTTCTATTAATTTGAAACTAGAATATGATATAATTTTATGTAATTATAATTCAGTTTGTCACTTAAATAGCTGGGAAGATTGGCAAAAATTTTTCAAAAATTCTTATAAACATTTAAAGAAATGATGAATTTTCATTTTTGATATATTAACTGTTTTTGAATTTGAGAATATGACTAAAGACTTTAGATGATTTTTTAATGTAAAAGGTGATACAATTTGTTTAGAAATGTTTTCCCACCCCCAACCCCTCCCTTGTAAGGAGGGGAGTAAGTATTATAAATGGTTAATTAAAATGTTTATAAATTCTTGAGAAAATAAATATAATTTAGTTGAAGAAGAAATAAAAGAAATTTCTTTTCCAGTTGATGAAATTAAAAAAGAATTAGAAAAAACATGATTTAAAATAAAACATTTAGAAGATTTTCATTTTGGTGAAGTAACAGGTGAAAGTGAAAGAATTTATTTTGTAGTTGAAAAATAATATGTGAGATAATAAAAAAATAACAGATATAGAGTTAATTGAAAAATATAAATTATGAGATATTAATGCATTTTGAAAAATTTATGATAAATATTTTGATGATATTTATAAATATATTTTTATTAGAATTTCAAATATAGAAATTGTAGAATATCTTGTCTCTGAGATTTTTATAGAACTTTTATCTAGTTTAGAAAATATAGAAAAGAAATGAGAATCTGATATTTGAAATACTTTATTTAAAATATCAGATTCTTTACTTGAACAATATTTTAATAATGTAGATTTTTCTGTTATTGATAATAAAGAGTTTAATAAAAAATTAAAAAATAAGGTAGAAATACTTTCTTATACAAAATTAAAAAATACAAAAAATAAAAAAATAAATATAGCAAAAAAGTGATTTTTTAGTTTTGAAAAAGATTGAAAAAATATATTTGAAGTACCAGAATTTAATTCTAAAAAATTAATTATTTTTGTTATTTTCATATTAATAGTACTAATATTATTATATTTTTATTTAAATGAAATAATATTATTATTAAATTTTCTTCACACAAAAATCAAGTTAAAGTTTTGATTTTAGTCATAAAAAGAATATTATTATTAAGTGAATAAATAAGACAAGGAGCTAAAGACCCTTGTTGGTGTCATAAATATTTTGAATTATTTACCTATAACAAGGTGGCTTTAGTCCCTTGTACCTAACCACTTTTATTATGAAAAAATTATTATTACTAATCACTACAATATTATTTACTGCAATTTCAGTAAATGCTAGTGATATAGATACATCTATTATTGATAAATTAGATGAATCTAAAATTGAAGAGTTAAATGTTGATTTTAAATTAAAAACTTTTGAAAGTTGTGATAATTTAGAATCTGTAATGTGAAAATATATAAAGGATTATTATAAAAATAATAAGTCTAGGTATAATCAACCAATAATCTATAAAAACTTCTGATTAGAACCAGAAATAATGGCTATGGATGAAAGTGATTGAGTTACTGTAGATTCTGTAATTGAAACAAAATCTGTATCTAAACAAAATAATTCTGTTTGAGGAGCTGATGATTTTTCAAAAACAAATTCTCAAGTAGATTGAGTTGATGAATCTGATATTATAAAAACAGATTGAAAATATGTTTATTATTATAATGATACAAAAAAATATATTTATATAATTGATACTATAAATAATAAAGTTTTAAAAAAAATAGCTTTACCTAAAATTTTTAATAGCCCAGTTTTATATATTTGAGATAATAAATTAGTTATTCTAGCTAATTGATATTCAAATGTAACTTATTCTAGAAATTATTATATTAATAGAAATTCAAAAACTTATACAATAGTTTATGATATTACAGATAAATCTTCTCCAATATTAGAAAAATTATATGTAAATGATTGAAGATTAACTAAATCTAGAAAAATAGGAAAATATGTTTATGTGGTTTCAAATAATAGTTTTAATATTCCTTATCATAATTTTAAATCAGTAGATGATATTGTTATTGATAATAATATTATTCCTAAAAAATTAGAATTATCTAGAGTTTCTGATAAAAATAAACAAAATTTAAATATTAAATGAAAAAATCTTCCATTTAATATAAAGGCTGGAAATATTGCTAAATGTAGTGATATTGAATATTCTTTACCTGATGAAGAAACTTTGAAAAAATTTAGTTTTAATCCAAGTTATAATATTATCTCAATAATTAATGTTGAAGATTCTAGTGAAGAAGTTAAAACTAAAGTTATTGCTGGTTCAAATTCTGAAATTTATATGAGTTTAGAAAATTTATATTTAACAGACAGTATTTACCAAAGTCAAAACTATAAATGTCCTGTTAATGCTAGGTGTATTATGCCTTACTATTATGGATGAACAAATAATACTCTGGTTCATAAAATGAATATTGTAAAAAAGACTCTAAAATATCAAGATTCAACTATTTTACCTTGAGCTCCATTAAATCAATATTCAATGGATGAAAAAGATGATCATTTTAGAATAATTACTTCAACTAATAACTGGGGAAATAATAATGAAAAACATACTGATTTATATATTTTAGATAAAAACTTAAAATTAGTTTCAAGTTTAAAAAATATGTGAAAAAATGAAAATTTTAAATCTTCAAGATTTATATGAGATAAATTATTTCTTGTAACTTTTAAACAAGTTGATCCACTATATGCTATTGATTTAGCAGACCAAAAAAATCCTACAATTCTATGAGAATTAAAAATTCCATGATATTCAGAATATTTACACCCATATGATGAAAATCATTTAATTTGATTATGAAGGGATACTTATGATGTAAATTGAAGAACTAGAAACTGAGGTTTAAAAATAGATTTATATGAAATAAATTATGATAAAAAATGCTGAGATTCTGATTTAACTCCAGATGAAGTTGAAAAATGTAACTCTTGAGATTATAAATGAATTATAGTAAAACAAAAATTTACAAAAACTCTGTGAGATGCTTGAAGTTATTCTGAAGCTACAAGAAATCCAAGAATGTTTATGTGGAATGCAAATAAAAATTTATTATTTCTACCTACTACTCTTTATACAAAATTTAATAAAACAGATTATAGAAATAAAGATTTTTTCCAAGGTTTAGTTACACTTAACATTGATAAAAATACAGGAATTACAGAAAAATATAGATTGACTCATATTGATTATTCTAAAATTGAAGAAGAAAGAATAAAAGAATGTAGTAAATATACAGTAAAAAAAGTTGAAGAACAAGAATGTAAAAAATTAATTGATGGTTCAACATATTGTCCACCAGTTAGACAAACTTACATCCCACCTTATTGTTATGCAGACTCAACTGTTTGAGAATATATTGCTAACAGAAACTATAATTATAGAACTTCTTTTGTCAAAAGAGCTTTATGGATAGGTGATAATGTTTATTCAATTAGTGATGAAAAATTAGTAAAATCAGATATTTTAACTTGAACTGAAAAAAAATCTGTTGAAATGAAATAAAAATAAAAAAAGTAATAATTTTAAATTATTACTTTTTTTATGTATCATTTCTATACTTAGAATCAACACTATTTTTCCACTGTGTTATACTTCTTGATTGAAGTGGAAGAGTTTGTGCACCATCTTTTCAATAACCCCTAGTAACATTATTACTCATTTTTGGGTTTTCATCTATATTAAATGTTTTATTTCCATATGTAACAATCTTTCACTTAATAGTCATTCATTCTTTTAATATATAGTCATAAACTTTACCACTAATTCATTTTATTTCTTTAAAATCAACACTATTTTTCCATTGTGTTATACTTAAGGTGTAAAATAAAGTTTCTTTTACACCATCCTTTCAATCTTTTCTAATAAGATTTTCACGTATTCTTCTATTTTCACTTATTTTAAATGTCTTATTTTTATATTTAACAATATCTCATTCAATAATCATTCATTCTATATTATTTATATAGTTATAAACTGTATTACTCATTCATTCTGGTTTTTCTTTAGCTTTTTCTTTAACTTCTTTTGTTTTAGCTACTGTCTTTTCTGTTGTTTTAGCTACTGTCTTTTCTTTTGTTTTAGCTACTACTTCTTCTTCTGATTCATCTACTACTTCTTCTTCTGGTTCATCTACTTCTTTTTCTTTTGGTTTTACTACCTCACCTTTTAATTTCTTTATATCAATTTTTGCTAATTCTAAACTTACTTCATCATCATTTAATTTATTCATATCAATCTTTTTTATTTCTATTAATAATCTTTGAAGTATTTCAAGTTTCTCTTCTCATTTTACACCTTTAACAATATCATATATTTTTGAATTTTTAGCAAGATCTCAATGAATAATTCATACCCATTCTTTTACAATTTCTTTTCTTGTTGTACCTCTTTCAAGGTTTATTCAGAATAATGTACTGTCTTGTTCAATATTCAAAAAGGCACCTTTTACCTCTCTAATTAGATTTTTAGTCTGAGTAACAATAGTTTTTTCTTTTATGAAACTATCTATAAAAGAAAAAAGAGCATTAACTATATTCTTTTCTAACATAGAAGCTGTCAAATCCTCTAATTTGCTTATTATTTCATTGATATATTTCTCTGGATGAAGTTGAAGATCTATATCTCTCTTACTTAGAATAAGCATTCCTCTTTTATTATTTATTTTAATGATTTTATTAATAAAATCATTGAAATGTTTACCTTCTATACCAGCTATATTAAAAGTCTTTTCTAGCTTAGAATAATATTCTTCTACTAATTTTTTAATAGTATTATTTTTCTCAGTACTTTTTAAAGTAATACTTACAAGTTTAGAATCTACATTTTTCTGTAAAGTATCTGTACTCTCTGTAACATTATTTTCTGTACCTATTGTACTTATTGTACTATTTATTTCTGCACCCATATTATATTTTTTAAATATTAAATTTTATATATTTAAACTTTATCATACTTATTTAAAAATTGCAAAAAAAATAGGGATTTTATTATATTTAAATAGTAATTGACTTTTTATTATCTAAAAATGTTATTATTAAGCATATAATTTAATAATTAAAGTTCAGGAGATAATTTATTTTTTAACTTTATTAGTCCTGAACTTGATTTATTTTTATGCTTGATAGCAATATTTATTTAATTTATTAAAATAAAAATTTAAAAAGATGTTTGAAAAAAACATCTTTTTTTATATAATAAAGTTAATATTAAATAAAAACTTAATTTATGAACACATTTTGAAAAATATTACAAATCACTACTTTTTGAGAATCTCATTGAGTAGCAGTTTGAGTAACTATAGATTGATTTCCTTCAAATTTTAAAATTAATTTAGATTTTATAAAACAAGAATTAGATAGAAGAAAAACAGGACAATCAAGACTTGTAAGTCAAAGAAAAGAGCTGGAAGAATTTGAAATAGTTTCTGGTGTTTTTGATGGTAAAACAACTGGTCATCCAATAATGATAATTATTTATAATTCTAATGCTAAATCAAAAGATTATGATAATGTTAAAAACTTATTTAGACCAAATCATGCAGATTTAACTTATCATCAAAAATATGGAATAAGAGATTATAAATGAGGTTGAAGAAGTAGTGCAAGAGAAACAACTTCAAGAGTTTTAGCTTGAAGTATTGCTAAACAATTTTTAAAAGAAAAATTCTGAACTGAAATTTTTGCATATACAAAACAAGTAGGAAAATTTATAGCTAAAAATATAGATTTAAGTATTATTGAAAATAATGCAATTAGAACAGCAGATAGTGAAATTGCAGATGATATGATAAAATTAATCGCAAACTTTGCAGGGAATTGAGATACAATTTGAGGAATTTTAGAGTGCACAGTAAAAAATCCATTAAAAAATCTATGAGAACCAACTTTTTGAAAAATAAAAGCAAGATTAGCTGATGCTATGCTTTCGATTTGAGCAGTCCAAGGTTTTGAATATTGAGCTTGATTTGATGTAATAAATGAAACAGGGAATAGTTATAATGAATGATTTACTACCTCACCCCAGTGCTCTCCTTTGGGAGGAGAGGGAGTAGAAAATTTTATTCATTCTCCAAATAATAATTACTGATGAATTTTATGATGAATTACAACTTGAGAAGATATAATTTTTAGAATTGCAGTAAAACCTACTTCAAGTATTTACAAACCACAAAAAACTGTAGATATTGACTGAAATTCAGTAGAGTTTCAAATAAGATGAAGACATGATCCTTGTATTTTACCAAGAGTAGTTCCAATTGTAGAATCTATGGTTGCATTAGTTTTAATGGATTTGTATTTAATTGATAAAAGTAAAAGGTAAAAAAACAAAAAGCTAAAGCATTCTGTTGATTTAGTTAAAGAAACATATATAATAAATTTACTAATAAATAATTTTAAATATTATGGCTATAATATCTGTAGAGGTTGAAGATAGAATTGCAAAACAATTTACTCCTTATGTAATAGTATCAAGCTATGAATTAGTTGAAACTATACAAAATGAAGAAGAAAAAAGTGATTTAGTAAATTTTGGAGCAGAGTGAGTTTCTGCTATAGAAGTTTTAGCTCATTTAAAAACTTTAAAATAATATGGTAGAAAAATGGAGAAAAGAAGTTGAAAAAACTGCTAGAAATTTTTGAAAAAAAGATTTAGAAGAAATAATACAAGATATTATAAATAATGATTATTCAAAATATGATTTCAAATATTTGTCTTGATATAAAAATATATTAAGAATAAGAGTGTGAAACTATAGAATAGTTTTTAAAGAAGTAAAATTATGAGATAATAAAATTATCCTTTTTTGAAAAAGGTGAGATGTTTACAAAAGTCTAAAAAACTTGAATATATAATTTTTTAATTTTATGGAATTTATAGAATTTTGTGGATTTGTATTTGATTGATAGAAGTAAAAAATAATTTTTAAAATAAATAAATATGAAACCTTATGGATTTAATAAAAAGTGAATTGAAAAAATAACTTTTTATACATCAAAACTTTTTCCAATAAAAGAATTAAATTAGATGATAATGAAAAGATACTAATAGAAAAAATAATTGAAGCTATATCTAATGATACTTGATTTACTATAAAAAATATAGAAGAAAGTATATTTAATAGTGACAAAATAAAAATTTCACAAAGAGATATTAATAGTTATTGGATAATAATTTGAGCTATGCAATTTAATTTGAAAAATAATAATATTACAGTTAATAATATAAATAATGCAATTACTTCTTCTAGTACTGTAGATGAAATAGATATTACAGATAAAAAAATTATAAAATTTTTGATAAATATATTAAGTAATATAATAAAAAAATAATTATTAAAAATAAATAATATGCGCAGTGCAACAAGTGTCCTTGGGGTAAAAAAACTAACACTTCCTTGATCTAAATCAATAACTAATAGAAATTTAATTTTAGCTAGTTTAAATAACTGAAAAACTAAATTAAGTTGAATATTGGTGAGTGATGATACTAGATTTATGATAAATGCCTTGAAAGATTTAGGTATAGAAATAGAAAATAACTGAACAGAAGTTATAATAAATTGATGAGTAGAAAAATTAAAATGAGATGAACAGGAAATTTATCTTGGACAATCTGGTACTTGTATGAGATTTCTTCCTGCTTTAGCTTGTTTGATGAAAAAATGACAAGTTACTTTTTCTGGAGATGAAAGACTTATGGAAAGGCCTATGGAGGCTTTGATTGATTGAATAAAGCAGTTATGAATAAATATTGAAGCAAGAGAGAATATTTTCCCACCTGTTATTATAAATAAAAACAGCTTGTCAACAGAGGGCTTTAGCCCTTTGATTAAAATGGATTGAACTGTTTCAAGTCAATTTTTTACAGCTTTGATGAATATTTGAGGTTTTATAAAATGAGGATTAGAAATTGAAGTTATTTGAGACTTGGTTAGTAAACCTTATATTGATATGACAATTTTTGAACTAGACAATTTTTGAATTGAAGTTGAAAATAATGATTATAAAAGTTTTAAAATTTTAGAGAAAAAAGTAAGGAATGAAAATTTTCATTCCCTACAAAATAATAATATTAATATAGAATGAGATGCCTCAGCTTTAAGCTATATTGCAAATTATATAGTATTACATTGATGAAGAATAGAAATTCAAAATTTATGAGAAAGTACTAAACAAGGAGATTATAAATATTTAGAAATATTAAAAAAAGATTTTGGATTACTTTATGAAAGTAATTGATGAAAAACTATTTTAAAATGTGGTTGAATAGAAAAAAACTCCCCTCTCCTACAAAGGAGAGGGGCTGGGGGTGAGGTCTTCAATTTTGAAGATATGCCAGATATTTCTATGAGTTTTATGTCTTTAGCTATTTTTTTACCTTGAAATACTAAAATAACTTGATTAAAAACTCTTAATTTAAAAGAGTGCAAAAGAATTGATGTTATGAGAGATGAATTAAGAAAACTATGAGTTGAAGTTGAAAGTGATGAGGAAAGTATTATAATTTGAGAATATAAATCTTTTTTTCTTTATCTTGAAAAGAGAGAGATGCCTGAAAGACAGAGTGAGTTATTAAAATGAAAAATTAATATTGAAACTTATGATGATCATAGAATTGCAATGACTTTTTGAGTTTTAAAAACTTATTTAGAAAAAGAATATAAAGAAAAAATAAAAATTTTAAATCCTGATTGTGTTAATAAAACTTATCCAAATTTTTGGGAAGATTTAGATTATTTATCAAAAG
>JAUZRO010000051.1 GCA_030950465.1 Candidatus Altimarinota bacterium
ATAGCAAGCCTTTCAACAAAATGATTTACAAAACAAAATATGAAAAACTTACTTCATATTTTAGGCTATTCAAGAGTAAATAAAAATATAATTTTTGAATGTAATGATATAAGTCATCTTTCTTGAACTCACACTGTTGCAAGTAGATCAGTAATTGAAGATTGAAAAACTGCTAATTCTAAATATAAAAAATTTAGAATAAAAAATCTTGAAGAATGAAAAATTGATGATTTTAATTCTATGAGAGAAATTATGGAAAGAAGATTATTAGAGATTCAGAAAAATAATTTTATACCAGATTTAATAATTATTGATTGATGAAAAGGTCAGTTAAGTAGTGTTGTTGAAATTGTAGAAAATTTTGTAGTGAATGAAAATTTTCATTCACTACAATTAGTGTGATTAGCAAAAAAAGAAGAAATTTTATATAAATATATAGACTGAAATTTTGAAGAAATTATTTTAGAAAAAGACTCTCAAGAGTTGAGATTAGTTCAAAAAATAAGAGATGAAGCTCATAGATTTGCTATAACTTTTAATAGAGATTCTAGAATAAAATCAATGAAGAAAAATATTTTGGAAAGCCTACCTTGATTCTGAATAGTCACTAGAAAAAAAATATTAAAAAATTTTGGTTCAGTAGAAAATTTAGTTAATCTAGAAAAAACTGAATTAAAAAGAATAATAAATAAAACCCAAATTGAAACTTTGGAAAATCATTGATTAATTTAATTTGCAAAAATGCTAAAAACTATTATAGTTATAATAAATATAAGGGGCTAAAGACCTTTGTTAAAAAATATATTAATAATCTAATAAAACAAGGGTCTTTAGCCCCTTGTAAAAATTATTATGCCTAAAAAAAATAAAATAAATAATAAAGTAAAAGTTGAAGAAGTGAAAGTTTTTCAACAATTTAAAAAGCAACAACTTTTTCAACAAATAACCTTTGTCTTTGCTGCAATGGTGATTGGTTTTTGAATAAATTCTTTTGTATTAAACTGAGATTTATCAAATAATTTGAAAGCTAATATTCTAGAAACAAATAAAAAAGTAGAAAAACAATCTGATTTATATATTCAAAAAACTATTTGAAAAGATAGTAATTTAATGATATTAAAAACTTCTAAAAATATTGATAAAGTAAAATCTATTTCATTTAGCCTAACTTACAATCCAGAGGATGTAGAAATACAAGATATTTTTCCAAATATAAATACCTCTAGATTAGAAAATGAAAAATGAATTACAACTTTTATAATAAATTTCAATGAAGTTAAAAATATAAAATCAGGAGAAGAAATTATTAATTTTTATACTTCCAAAAAGGAAGGAACTAGTCAAAATATTAATTTAATTAATGCTAATTTTACTGACTCTACAAATACAAGATATGATTTAACTACTAGTTGAATAATTTTTTAATATGCTATATGATACACATTGCCATCCTAATTTAGCAAAAAATAAAAATGCTGAAGAAATAATAAAAAACTTCTTTGAAGAAAACTCAGAAGGGTTTTTAAATATAATTTGAACAGATTTAGAAAAATCTAAACAAGTTTTAGAATTATCTACAAAAAATTCTAGAACTTTTTGTAGTATTTGAATTCACCCTTGTGATGTTTATTGATTAGATTTAGAAAAATCAATAAATATATTAGATAATTTATATTTAGAAAATAAAGAAAAAATTATAGCAATTTGAGAAACTGGACTTGATTATTATTGGGAAAAAGATAAAAAAGAAGAACAAAAAACTTTTTTTAAAGCTCAAATAGAATTAGCTAAAAAATATAATTTACCTGTAATTATTCATAATAGAGAGTCAAAAGATGATATTTTTGATATTTTAGTTGAAACTAATTTTAAAAATTTTATTTTTCATTGTTTTTCAGAAAATTTAGAATATGCTGAAAAATTAATAGAATTTTCTCCAAACTGTAAAATAAGCTTTTCTTGAATAGTTACTTTTAAAAATGCTAAAGAAATTCAAGAAACTGCACAAAAAATTCCATTAAAGAATATTTTAGTAGAAACTGATAGTCCATATTTAACACCAACTCCATTTAGATGAAAGTGCGAAAATGAGCCAACTTTTACTAAATATGTTTTAGAGAAAATTATAGAATTAAGAGATGAAAATCCTGAAGAAATAAAAAAAACTATTTTTGAAAATAGCTGTGAAACATTTTTAAATTAAAAAAAGTAAAATTTTATTTTACTTTTTTTAATTTAATTTTTTTTCTTTTAATTTTTTTAATGGCATCTTCAAATTTTCTATAAGATACTATATTTTTATTTCAAGCTTTATCATTGTGATATCTACTTTTTCAGTCTGGTAATGGTAATGAAGCCCATACATCAGCTAAATTTATCATAAAATCTTTACGTGATAAATTATTATTTATATATTTTTCTAATCCTGCTTTTATTAATAATGCATATCACATTTTATGTTGATTTTCTTTTGTCATAATAGTATCTTTTCAAAATGACTTACTTATAAAATCTGACATTGTATCAAGATTTATTTGATAATATCAAATAGAAGTATGTCATTTTATATAGTATCATTTTAAAGAAGTATATCACTTTTTCACTTTATTTTGAAATTCTATAACCTGTGATATTGACATATCCTCTAAAATAACTAAATTTTTTCTAATATTATTTTTATCTCAGAAATCTCAGTTAAGGATATTAGGATCTCTTTTATTTATATCATCACCAGGTAGTTCAGTTATTGATATAAAATCTAAAAGTTCTTTAACTCCTTCTCTTAAATTTTCAATATCAATATTATTGTTTACTTTTCTAATATTATTTTCATATTTTCATATAGTATCTAAATCATCAATATAGACTTTTTTTCATGTTTTTATTCAACTATTGTAATAAAAACTATTTCAAGCTGATATTACATTATATCTAAGTCAATCTTTAGCTATGATAGAAAATTTATGAGTTTTAATTCAAATAACATCTGTAAGGAATTGTCTATTTCTAGAAATTAATTGAGAAAGACTTATTTCTTTTACATTTTTTAATACTCATTTAGAAGAAATATTATCATTTAGAGGAACTGCTTTTTCATTATATTCTCAAATTGTATCTCAATCATAAATATAAACTCTCTTTCAGTCTTCTTTTATAAAATTATTTCATTTTTTTATAACATTAAACTGTTTATTATCATGAATTATAGAAAAATGGTCAATCTTTTTTAAAATATTATTTTTAATTAAATACTTTATATTTTCACTAGATAATAATGTTTTAATATTTAATTTTTTTACACCTTTTAAAACTCACTTCTCAGAAATATTTGTATTTTTAAAAATTTCTATAGTTTTAGGTTCTTGAGTTACTTCCTTTTTCACTACTTTTGGAATATTTTTTTTAACTTCTTCTTTGTAATTATCTACATAATTATTTAAACTTTTTAAATCTTTTCATGTAATAATTCATATTTTACTATTACTTCAGATAATACTCCTTAGAGATGTTAAATTTGTTTTTGAAATATGATAAATATTTTTTCTATTTTTAAAAATATTTTTCAATAGTATAGCTTCTTCTTTTGATAAATTACTTTTATCATTAGCTTTATCTTTTTTTTCAAGAAATTTTTTTATTTCAGGATTAAAATTATTATTATTTAATTCTTTTCTACTTATTCATAATTGAGGTCATTTTATTACCATAATATTGTATTTAAATTTTAATATATCTAAATAGTACTATATTATTTAATATAAAGCAAAAAAAAAACAGTTTTATTTGTTTAATTTTTTAAATTCTTCAATATTACAAAAAGTCTCTTTAAAACCTTCAGCATCTCAATAATCTGCAAAATGCTTTTCCCAATCATGAAATCATTCTTTTTTTCTTGCATGTTTTATTGGACACCAGTATTTCTCTGTTCTTCAAGCTACTTCAACTGAATATTGAAATAATCAATTTATATAAGAACAATAAATACAATTTATTTTTTGAATCCAGTTTAAATAAGCTAATTGTTTTCTATCAAAAACAATATAATCTGACCTTTTTGCAAGAGGAATTTTATATAATCTAATTGCTGTATTTTGATAAATAAATAAGCAAAAGTCTAATATAAGTGCTGGAAATAACATTATCCAAATAAAAGGAATAGATAATATTTCTCTTATTTCAGCTGTAAAAATAGTATTCCAAACTGATTTTCTAGATCTTTTTAATTCTGTTTCCTTTCATGACTTCCATATAATTTTTTTTCAAACAATATTAAAACCATACTTTTCTTTAGCTTTTTCATATTCAGTTATTAATTCTTCTTTTTTAGAACTAATATCTTCTAAAATTTTATTTATTTTTGATTTCATTCTTTCTTAATTTAAATTATTTATAAAAAATTTGCTATTATATAAAAATATGATATTATAATTATATAGGTTTGTTGGGTTCGTCCTGATTTTCTCGAACATTAATTGATTCGGTCAAACCT
>JAUZRO010000052.1 GCA_030950465.1 Candidatus Altimarinota bacterium
AATTTAACTTCTTTTATGTACCAAGGTTCTTTTAATCATAGTGCCTGTAAAAATAGTTCTTTTTCCATTTGATTTTTATTATATTTTAATATATTATATACAAAAATTAAGTTCTACCTAATTGATTTAAGGAAGAGCCTTCTATAAATTCTGATATAAAATGAGAAATTATAAAAAATATTAAACCTAAAAAATCGGGAGAATATGAAATTAAATTAACTTATACTTGAACAAATAATAAAAAATTTGTATCTTCAAGAGATATTTATGTAGCTTGAGAAGAATATGTTGAATGGCATAATGATAATAATGATATTACTGAATTTGTAGCTGAAAAAGTTCAAGTAAAAGTTTGAGATAAAGCAGAATATATGCTGAAAAGTCCTATTAATTCTGGAAAAGCATTGATTATAATTGAAAAAGATAATGATATCATGTATTATTTTATTCATGATATTAAAAGTTATTCTGATAAAATAATTGTAGATGTTCTTGATACTTATTATCCAAATTATTATGTAAAAGCATTTTTAATTTGAGAACAACAAAATAATCCTCTTCCAGTTTATAAAAGAGCATTAGCTATAACAAAAGTAAATACAGACTACAAAAAATTAAATGTAGAAATAAAAACAAATAAAAAAGATTATCTTCCAGGGGCAGTAGTTGCAATGGAAATAAAAGTTACAGATTATAAATGAAATCCAGTTCCAAATGCTGATTTAAGTGTTTCATTAGTTGATGAAAGTCTGCTTGCTTTAAAATGAAATCCAAAGAAAAATCCTTATGCATTTTTCTATGATTTAAAAAGATATTTAGGTATCACAACTTATTCTTCTTTGAAAAATCTAATTGAAAAATTAGAAGTTAAAAACTCTAATAATTGAGAAAAATGATGAGCTTGAGAAACTACAAAATGATGAGATTCTAAAAAGAAAAGATGAACTTTTAAAGATACTGCCTTTTGGCAAGCAAATGTTTCAACTGATAAAAATTGAATTGCAAAAATTAATAGTTCTAAGTTGCCTGATAATCTAACTACTTGGGTAATTGAAACTTTAGCAAATACAGCTTCAGATACTAAAGTATGAGTAAATTATGAAACAATAATTACTTCAAAAAAATTATTAATAAGTGATAATTTACCAAGATTCTTTGGTTCAAATGATACAATTATCTTATCTCCAGTTGTATTTAATAAAACATGAAAAGACCAAACTTTCAAAGTAGAATTAGACATTACTAATGCTAAAATTACTTGAAAAAAATCTCAAAATATTACAATAAATAATTGAGAATCAAAAACTATTAATTTTGAAGTGAAAATAAATGATATTTGAATAAGTGAAAATAAAATTTTATTCAATTCAAAAATTAATATAAAAGCAAGTACTTCTGATAAAAAAAATATAGATGAAATAGAAAAATTTATACAAATAAAAGAAGTATCTACTCCAGAATTTGTATCAACTTTTTGAAAAACTGACACATCTAGTTTTGAAGAAAAAATAAGTATTTGAGAAATTAAAAATTCAGCTTGAAAATTAACTATTAATTATTCAGCAACTCTACTCACTTCTATTTTAGATTGAATTGCATATCTAAATCAATATCCTTATGGTTGTAGTGAACAAAAAACTTCAGCTATAATGCCAAATATATTTATAAAACAACTTTATAATTCTACTTGAACAGATTTTGATTTAACTAAAAAAATGGTTAAATACTGGATTTCAGATATTGATGGTTATTGAGAAAAATCACTAGACCAAATAATAAAAGAATATTTAGTAAATATCAGAAAATATCAAAAAAATGATTGAGGATTTGTTTATTTCTATGATATAAATTACTGACAAAATTATTCTAATTTTGCATTAACAAGTTATATTTTAGAAAGTTGAGCAAATATACAAAAGATTTGATATGATTTAGATAAAACAACTTATGATAATGCTTCAAAATATTTAAAAAGTAAATTCTATAAAAATCAAAGAGAATGATGTAGAATTACTAAATATAATGATTGTAAATATTCAGAAACTGATAGATTAAAAGCAATTTCAGCAATTCTAGAATATAATCCAAATGATTATGACGCTTATAAAATGTACAAATTATTAGATTTCTCTAAAATAAATTATTCTCTAAATTTAGAAAAAGTTAAATTAATTGCAAAATGAATTAATTTATCTGACATTTCAAAATCTGAAAAAGATAGTTTAGAAAAACAGTCTGAAGCAATAATTAATAATATAATTAATGAAGAATTAGTATTTAATCCAAAAGGTTCTTATTTATGAAAGACTAGTTATTATTCAAGATTTAGAAATACAGTTTCTTTACTTGAAGCAATTTCAATATCATGACTTGAAAAATATTCAGATATAGAAAAAATAATATATAATATGAACAGATGGATTATTGGACAAAAATCTGATTGAAGTTTTGGTTCTACTCAAGATAATATAGCTTTAATAAAGGCTATTACTAAATATCTAGAATCAAGTTGAGAATTAAAAGATGTTAATAATTACACAAAATTAAAATTAAATACAAAAATAGTAGAAGAAAGAAAATTTGATGATAAAAATAAACTAGAAGTTTATTCTAAATCTATTGCACTAGATGATATAAAAGATAATAATAGTTTTGTAATAGAAAAACAATGAAATTGAACAATTTATTATGATTTAAATCTTAGTTATTACAAAGATGCTTCAGAAATAAAAGCACATGATGAAGGATTTTTTGTAGAAACTACATATTTTAATTATAGTGAGTATCAAAAAATAGAATGATTGAAAAAAGAAGAATGGAAAAAATATAATAACAGAGAAATAAGTTATGAAGAACTTAAATATCCAAAAAATACTTTTGAATACTTAACTCCAGTTATAACTTGAAAAGTTGGACAATTACTTATTGCAAAGAATAAAATCATAATAACTGAAACAAGAGATAAAGTTGCCTTTGAATGATTTATTCCAGCAGGAGCAGAACTTATAAATCCAAATTTAGATACTTCTCCACAAAATGATATAAATTGAAACATCCTTTATTTTGATAAAACAGAATACAGAACAGACAGACTTTTTGCCTATAAAGAAACACTTTACCCATGAATTTTTGAATTCACTTATTTAATTAGATTAACTCACTCTTGAGAATATTCTATTAAACCAACAAGAATTTCAGAATTTTACAATGTAGAAGTTTTTGGTAGAAATGAAGGGAAGATTTTTAAGATAGAAAGATAAAACAAAAAAACAACTAATTTATTAGTTGTTTTTTTGTGGATAATTTGTAAATTAAATATTAATATGATATTATAATATCAAAATAAACTTTAAATTATTATTTATGCAAAAAAATCATTTGGCAGAATTAAATCACCTTATAATTGATTGATTAAAATATTGAAAAAGATCAGATAGAAAATTCAGTAGTCATCAGATAGAATTAAAAAGTATTATTGATCATATATTTAAAGATACTAATAAATGAGAAAGAAAATATACTGAATTAGACACTGAAGTTTTTTGAAAAATTAGTTTAGAAACAAAAAATAAACTATTTGATTATATCGATTGAAAGGAATTAAATTAAGAAGTAAAAAAAGAAATTGAAATATTATGAAAAAAAATAATAAATTTATTAAGTTCTATATATTTAGAAATTCCAACTAATAAAAGTAAAAATATAGATACAAAAATTATACAAGAAATGAAAGTAGCATGACAAGCTTTAGAAAGATTTATAATACATGTAATTAAGAGCTACTCAACAGATATAAATCTATCTGATATCTATAAATCTAAAACCGAATATGAATGAAATAAAATAGATTTTGTTTCTAACTATAATATTTATTGAACTGATATTAATATACATTTTGCTAATCAATTAACAGCAAAAGATAATCACTCTAGTAAAAATGATGACTTAAGTAACTTAGCTTATTTATTAGATAACCCAGATTTTAATACAAAACATCCTGAAACTATAGCAATAAATAATGATACCTATAGAAAAGAAAATATTCCAGATTTACCTATATTATTCTCTATAAAGAATTGATTACAAAGAATAGGTCAAAATCAATCTTGGAATAATCCACTTAGTAATTCTTATAAAGAAATATGAATTAAAAAAGTTACTGAAAATGTTTGAAAATGAAAAAGAATAAAATCATCTAATAAAACAGATTTTGATTCAATATGAGTAAGTTATCCAGTGATATTATCATATTTTTTAGAACAAATAAAAAATATAGATTTAAATTCTAATTGTGAAGAAAAAAATATAAAAAAATGAAAATGATATATGGATATTTTTTATAATTCAAAAAAATCTATATATTCAGTTATTTTTAAAAAAGATAAAAATAAAGAAACTTCTTATTTGATGGATTTCTATATAACTGAAAAATTTTTGAAAAAGATATGAATAAACCATCAAATTGAAAGAAGTTATATAAAAAAAAAGAAAAAAACTATTAATAGAGCAGAACCTAAAAAAAAGGAAGTTGAATTGTATTATTAAATTTTAATCTCTATTTTAATATTTTCTTTAAAATTTGTATTTCAGGCTATTCAATTTTTATCTTTTCTTGGTTCTAAAAAATTTATTTGTAAGATTTCATCTTCTAAAATAATTTCTTTATTATTAAAATCTTTTTTTAATTCTTGAAAATTTTTATTTAATTTATCATCAGAATTAATATATTTTTGAGTTAAATCTTTAAATATTTTAATTTTATTTAAAAAATCTTTAAAATCATTATTTTTAAATAATAAGCTAATTAAATTTGAACTAACAAAAATTATTTTTCAGAATAGCTTTCTATCTGTTTTATTAAAAATTATATAATTTCTATTTTTTAACTTTTCTTCAGAAAACTCTCTTAAATAAAGGTTTAATCAAGAGTTGATATTTGTTTGAGTTTTTATGTCTATTAAAATTCTAGAATTTTGTTTATGACTTTCATAAATTAAATCCACTCACATTTTATCATATTCACCCCCTGGAATTTCAAAATAAATCTTCATTAAATTTGTCCAATAATCTAATATATTTATATATAAATTATTATCAATTTCTAAATTTGATGTATCTTTTTTTCATACAGAAGCTGAATTATGAATTTCAACTTCTTCAGTTATATTTCAAACTATTTTGATGTATTTTGACATAATTTTTTTATTTCAAATAAAACTCAAATATTCTTTCTAAAACTTTTATATTTATAGAATTTCAAGCTAGAAACTTTATTTTTGTTTCTGTAAAATTTAATTTTTTAAGTTTTTCATAAAAACTTTTATCAAAACCTTGAAGTAATAAATGTTCTAAAGAATTTAGAAAATATATTTTTCAATCATCTCAAAAAAACTTTACTCTTGATTGGGCACCAGAAGCTGTTACAGTTGGAGCTAGTCAATCTTTATAATAGACATAATTTTCTGATCTAAAAGTTGTATATCATTCTAAAGTAGCCTTTTTTACAGTTTTTTCACTTTTAGGAATAGTTTCTATAAATCAAGAATATTTTGATTCATCTAAGATTTCTCTATTTTTATCTTCTTGTAAAATATCTAATAATACAGATTTTGTTTCAACTTTTTGTTCTGGAAATTCTTCTATCTCCCTTTTTCAAAGGGAGTAACCGAAGGGGGAGGGATTATTTTTGTTTTCCTTTAATTTACTAACCATAAAAACTCTAGATCTATTTTGAGGACTTCAAACATCACTTGAATTCACAATAAAAGGTTCAGTACTTTCATATCAAAGATTTTTTAGCTCTTCAATCCATCAATCTAAATCAGGTTTAAATTCTTTATTTAAAATAGCTTTTACATTTTCCATCATCAAAACTTTTGGAAGTTTTGTTTTATCTAAACTTTTAATCTCCTGTAAAATCCTTTCTATTTCCCATAATAATCAACTTCTTGATTGTTTTTCAGAATCTTTAGAGAAACCAGCTCTTTTTCATTGTTGCGATATATCTTGACAATTATGAACTATACAATTATTAGCAGTATATGAATTATCATTTTCTACTTCTAAATTGTAAACTGTATTAATCTCATCTAAAAATTCTTTTTTCTTTAGAGGCATCCAGATGTATCAATCTATTTTTATTCAATTATCTTGTTTTCTTTTTTCTTTTTTTATATCAAGTTCATAAGTATCTCTTTGATTACATATTCTTCATTCAATTATTGTCGTTGTTTTTCTTTTTGTATAATATATAGATGTAGGAGTCTGGTAAACTTTATGAACTATTTGTTGCATTCATAAAATTAATTTTTTTGATACAGAACTTACTCTAAAAAATCATCATTTATCAGTTCAGTCTCAATCAATATATCAAAGTAAAAATTGTTCTAAGTATTTTTTAGGAAGTCAAAAAATATGAGTAGCTACAAATTTTCAATGACTATATTTTCAAAAATCTTCTAAATATTCTAATAATTCTTTATTAACTATATGAAATTTATAAGTTGTTCTTTCTTCAACTTTTGAATAATTATATAATCAATTTAATAACTCTTCAATATCTTTATCTTCTCAATTATTTTTATTACAACATAAAACTATTCTATTTGAAACTCTATCAGTATTTGGTCAACAACTATATTTTCACCACCATCAATCTGCTAAAAGCCTTCAAATAAATCTATAAAATTTTAATTCTTTATCAGTTTTTGAAAAATTATCCTGAATATTAAAACCTATAAAATCTCAAGTTTTTAAATCTTTAACATTTTTCCATAAAGGTTTAGAAAAAGTTCTTTCTATTTTTTGAGTAATTTTACTATATTTTTTCTCCATTTCTCTTACATAATATGGATGTTCTTCTGTTACAAATGTTTCTAAACTTCATTGAATTTTTAATTTATAAATTCATTTTTTATTTTCAGTCACAAACTTTTTTATTACTTTTTGATATTTATTTGTATGTGTCAAAACCTCCTCTCAAACTTCAATATCTTTAATATCTTTATATCATTTTTTTGTTAAAACAAGAGTTCATTCTTTAAAACAAGGAAACGAATAAGTAAATAAATCAATTTCTTTATCAATTAAATCTTTTCACTCAATATGTCTAATATCTAATTTTCAAAATTTATCAATTACTTGTTCCAAAATTGATAATTCTTCTAATCAAAGACTTAAATTTTTAGCAGGTTTTTTAGAATCATTACTCAAAGAATATTTCAATAATTTACATTTTAATTCATCTTTATATTTCTTTTCTTGAGCCTTATTCTTAAATTCAGGTACAATAGGTTTTATATTCAAATATTCAACCCCATAAGCAATAATTGCGCTTATATACCAATCACTTATCCCAACAGAATTAACCTCAAATCAAATATTTTCCAAAGCCCTATGCTGACTTCAAATTCCAGAGAATGCTTCGAATAGATTTATCTTTTTAGACATATTTTTTTATGATTTATTAAGCATAAAATAAAAGTAAGGGTCTTAGCTCCTTGCTATATAATAACCAAATTTTATTATTACAAATTATAATAAAATTTATTTTTTTTCCAAATTAAAAGTTCATTTTTTTATAGAATATAAATATTGAAGACAATTTATAGTAGAACAAACTTGTTTAAAATAAAGAAAAAAGTAACACAAAAAAAAGCTAGATCTTAAAATCTAGCTTTTTTTATTTATATTTCCCCTCCTTACAAGGGAGGGGCTAGGGGTGGGTTTACAACTTCAAAGGCATAATAATATGTCTAAATTCTGAATTATCTTTTTTCTTTTCTGGGTCAATAAGTGGAGTTATAAGAATTGGGGCTAGTGGATTTTCAAATTTAATTGAGATGTGAGTTGTTTCTATTACTCATAAAACCTCTAAAAAATATGTAGAGTTTATTCAAATTTGAGTATTTTCTCATTCAACTACTCAGACTAATCTTACCTCTCATTCACCAATTTGAGTTTGATTTGTTTCTAAAATTATACCATTTTGAGAATCAAAAACCATTTTTATAGAATAATTATTTTCTTTTGAAATTAAATTTATTTTTCTAAGAGCTTGAATTAATTCAACTCTATTAATTTCAGCTTTTGTAGAATGAATTTCTGGAAAAAAAGTAGTATAATCAGGAAATTTTCAGTTTAATAACCTCGAATAGAATTTAGTGTTTCAAAAAATGAAAGCAATTTGATTATCTCAAGATATAATTTTAACATCTTCTTCATCTTTTATGATACTTTTTAATTGATTTGTAGTTTTACTTGGAATTATTTGAGAAAAAGAGTTATTAATATTTTCTTCTAAAGTTGTTTTATATTCTGAAAGTCTAAAACTATCTGTTGATGCAAACCTTGCAATATTTCAATCAATATTTACAAAGATACCAGCTAGAGTTGGTCTAATATTTCATTCAGCTGAAGAAAAAAGAGTTTTTTCAATTGCTTTTTTTAAAACTTTTCATTTTAAATTTAAACTTGTTTCTTCTTTTACTCATGGAATTAAAGGAAAATCTCAAGCATCAACTCATTTTATTTTAACATCACCACTTTCTGATTTTAATTCCAAACTATCATTTTTTATTAATTCTAGACTAATAGTATTATCTTGTACAAGAGAAACATAGCTAGTAAAAAGTTTAGATGGAATACAAAATGCTCATTCAGTCAAATCTGAAATTCATTCATTAACCACATATTCAATAGCCATTTCTAAATTATTTGAAGTGAAAACAACATTATTAAAATTAACTTTTATTAAAATACTTTCTAATATTGGAGTAGTTGTAATACTTGCAGTTGCATGATTAACAATAGATAATGCTTCTTTTAATAAATTTGTTTCAATAGTAAATTTCATATTTTTTTTAGATTAAAAATTACAAAGGGCTAAAACCACTCTGTTGATAATATGTGATTAATTTAATGATTTTTATGCTAAATGCAATGCAAAAAAAAAATTGGTGTTAAAAAGTTAGTTTTAGTTTGGAATATTTTATTTTTACCTATTTCTTTTAAGTTCTTTTTGTACAGGTAGTGTGAAAGTTTACTAAATTATATATTGATAATGCTTTTTTTATTAATATAATATATTTATATCTGTTTTATAGGAGACACGTTAATCATATTTTTTCCTTACAAAGAAAAATATACCTGAGAAGTTCTAATTTTTTATTTGAATGAGGATACCATGTTATCTTCTGAAAAATAATAGGCATCTCTAAATCCTAGTATAATAAGGAAGACAAAATTCTTTAGCTGACCGTAAAATGGATTCTAAAAATTCTAAATAATTATTTAGAATTTTTTTATTTTTCTTTAAAAAATAATACTTCAAGCAGAAACAAAAAAATACCTAAAAATAAGGTATTTTTTAATCATCTTTATTAAATTTTTCCAAAATATTTTTTGCCATATCTTTTCATCATAACCCAAAAGCTAATCATCAAGCAAGAGATATCATTGATATAAATCATATTATAATTATTGTTAAAAGGTCATCTTTTATAAGTTTTGTAAAGTCAAGAACTAACATAAATGTAAGAAAGAGTATTATTCATTTACTACCTGTTGCAATAATTTTACTTGTTTTTGTTTTTGAATTAGATTCTGCAATACTAAGAGTATGATAAGTTACATCATATATAAAATTAGCAAATCTGATACCAAAAAATCATATTACTATTCATATAAATAAGCTTGGTAAATATTCTAGAAGTGTATCTAGGGATTTAGCAACTTCATCAATTCAGATTACAACTAAAGATTGTTTAAAAAAGAATAAAAATATATAGTAGGAAATTGATTTTGCTACAACTATATCTATTTTAATTCTTTCAGTTAATTTTTTTTGAGGTTTTTCTGGAACAATTCATTCTTTTATTTCTTCATCTGCTTCTAGAAATTGTTCAAATTTATCAATTTTCTTTTTAATATTATATTTTTTGAAAATTCTTATTGTTTGAGTATAAAGTATTCTAGCTATTATAAATCAAATTATTATAATAAATAATGCTTTTCACCAATTCATAGCAATTTCTGTTAAATATTTTTCATTTTCAGGTATATTTAATAATTTTATAAGTTCATTATAATTTGAAATTATAAAATTTAGTATAGAATCCCACATATTTATTTTTAATTAATTAATATTATATTATTATATTATCATATTTTTAAAAAAATCAAAAAAAAAATTGACTATTTTATTTTTTTTTATAAACTCCTTTGTATCTAAGAGAAATTTTAGAGAAAATATAAATTTGCGGGGGTAACATAATAGAGTGAGTGTACTAAGGCTTCAACCCTTGGGTGTGCGAGTTCAAACCTCGTCCCCCGCTCCATTTAAAAAACAAAAAATCTAGAAATTTATTTCTAGATTTTTTTATATTTCCTAAACTACTCATTGAGCTAACATTGCATCAGCAACTTTTACAAATCAAGCTATATTTGCTCAAGATATATAATCAATTTCTCAATTTTCTTTTTTTCAATATTTAACACAAGAATTATGAATATCTTCCATAATTTGAATTAATTTATTGTCAACTTCTTCTCTTGTCCAATTATATCTCAAAGAATTTTGACTCATTTCTAATCCTGAAACTGCAACTCATCCTGCATTACTCGCTTTTGCTGGAGAAAATAAAATATTATTATTTTTTATAATTTCTATTGCTTTTGGAGTTGACGGCATATTTGCTCATTCTCAAATTGCAAAAACTCAGTTTTTTACTAAGTTTTCAGCATCGTTTTCTTCTATTTCATTTTGAGTTGCACAAGGAAAGGCAATATGAGCTTTTATATTCCAAGGTCTCTCTCATTTTAAAAATACTGCTTTTGGAAAATCTTTTAAATATGTAGAAATTCTTTTTCTATCTATATTTTTTATTTTTTTTATATATTCTAATTTTTCTTTATCAATTCATTCTGAATCATAAATTGTTCAACTAGAATCAGACATTGTTAAAACTTTTGCTCATAATTCAATTAATTTTTCTACAGCATATTGTGAAACATTACCTGAACCTGAAATTAAAATCTTTTTATTTTCTAAATTATCATTTTTAACTTCAAGCATATTTTTCATAAAATATACAAGTCCATAACCAGTTGCTTCTGGTCTAATCAAACTCCCTCAAAATTCTAAACCTTTTCAAGTTAAAATACCTACAAATTCATTTTTTAATTTTTTATATTGTCCAAAAAGAAATCCTATTTCTCTTGCTCAAACTCAAATATCTCCAGCTGGAATATCAGTATTTGCTCAAATATGTCTATATAATTCTGACATAAAACTTTGACAAAATTTCATTACTTCATTATCAGATTTTCATTTTGGATCAAAATCACTTCAACCTTTTCAACCTCACATTGGTAGTGTTGTAAGAGAATTTTTGAAAGTTTGTTCAAAACCTAAAAATTTTAAAATACTTAAATTAACAGATTTATGAAATCTTAAACCTCATTTATAAGGTCAAATTGCAGAATTAAATTCTACTCTAAAAGCTCTGTTTACTTGTATATTTCCATTATCATCTAACCAAGGAACTCTAAAAGTAATAATTCTTTCAGGTTCTACCATTCTTTCTAAAATTGCCTTATTTTGGTATTTTGGATTTTCATTTATAAAAGGAATTATAGTTTCTAAAACCTCTTCTGCTGATTGTAAAAATTCTTTTTCTCATGGGTTTTTTTCCTCTAAGTTTTGTAAAAACTTTTCTAAATTATAAGTCATATTTTTTATTATTAATAATTAATGTATTTATAATAATATAATATCATCTTAAATCAAAGTTAAATTCAAAAAAAATATTTTACTAATAAAAATATTTTACTAATAAAAATAATTATATATAATATTAAATAATTATAATTATTTAATATTAATTAATGAAAAAATTTTTAAAAGTTATTGTTATAAGATTGTTAAAATTCTTTATTCCAATAATATTCCTTGCATTATTTATAATATGATTTATAAATTACTGGGTTCTTTCTTTTTCAAAAGATAATTTTTTTACTGATGTAGAAAAATTACCAAATATAGAAGTGTGATTAGTATTTTGAGCAAGTGTGAAAAAAAGTTTAGAGCCATCAGATATATTAAGAGATAGATTAGATGTTGTAGTTTCAGCTTATGAAAAATGAAAAATAAAAAAAATTATAGTTTCAGGGGATAATTGAATGGAATGATATAATGAACCACTTGCAATGGAATTATATTTAGTTTCAAAATGAGTAGAGGCAGATGATGTATATAGAGATTATGCAGGTTTTGATACTTATGACTCACTTTATAGAGCAAAACATCTTTTCTGAGTTGAAGAGGTAATTTTGTTTACTCAAGATTTTCATTTAAAAAGAGCAATGTATATTGCTAAAAGATTAAACTATAAAGAAGTAATATGAATTCAAACAAATCTACAAGATTATATTGCAGAAAGCTATAACAATAGAAGAGAAATACTTGCTAGAGTAAAAGCCTTTTTAGATTTAGAAATTAATAATTCAAAACCAATAGTTCTTTGAGAATTGATAGATATGAATGAAGTACAAATTAAAGATTAAAAAAATAAAATAATAAATTATGGAATTTACAAAAGAAAGATTAATAGATATTTTAGAAGAATGTTTAAAATTACCTGATGAAACTGACTGGGTAGAATTTAAATTAAATAATTATGAGTATAATCAATTATGAGAAAGGTTATCTTGATTATCGAATACAGCATGTTTAGATTGAAGAGATTATGCTTTTTTGATATATTGAATAGAGGATTGAACATTAGAAATAAAATGAACAAGTTTTAATCCAGATAAAGAAAATGTTTGAAGTGCACCATTTGAATTTAAATTGTCTCAAGATATTAGTCCAAAGAATATTTCTATTTCAATAAAAAAGATTAATTATAATGGTTTTGATTTAGTTATATTTATTGTTCCATCAGCAATTGAAGAACCTACAACTTTTAAATCAAAATCTTATATAAGGATTTCTTCAGGTACTACTGAATTATCTAGATATTCTGATAAACAAAGAAAAATATGGAATAATATTTATAATAAAAATTTTGAAAAACAAATAGCATTACCATGACTATTGCAAGAAGAAGTTTTTGAATTACTTGATATAGATAATTTCTTTGAACTTTTAAACATAAATAAAACTATAGGAATAGAAGAGACAATTAATTATTTAATTCAAAATAAAATAATAAAAAAAAGTTTATCTAGGTATGATATAACTAATTTATGAGCTATACTTTTTGCTAACAAATTAAATAAATTTGAATCTATAAAAACAAAATGAGTTAGAATAGTAGTTTATGATTGATATGATAAATCTGCAAACAATAAATCACATGAATGAAATAAATGATACGCTTTATGATTTGAGGAATTACTAAAATACATATCTTTATTAATTCCATCATTTGAAAAAATAGTTGATTGAAGAAGAGTTACTACAAATTCTTATCCTAAAATTGCTATTCGTGAATTTGTGGCAAATGCATTAATTCATCAAGACTTAAGTATAAAATGAATGAATCCAATTATAGAAATATATAAGGATAGAATTGAAATTACAAACCCCTGAAGTCCATTAATTGATGTAAATAGATTTTTAGATGCAAATCAATCTAGAAATGAAGATTTATCAGATATGATGAGAAAAATGAAGTTTTGTGAAAAATTATGAAGTGGAGTTGACAAAGCTATTATTTCAATAGAAAAAGAAAAATTACCTGCTCCAAAAATTTTACAACAAGATAATTATACAAAAGTTATTCTATATTCACTAAAAAAAATAGAACATTTATCAAAAGAAGATAGAATAAGAGCATGTTTTTTTCATTGTGTAATAAAATATATTACAAATACAGATTATATGACTAACTCATCTTTTAAAGAAAGAATGAATATTAAATGATCACATACTATTATTTCAAATATAATTTCTCAAACTATTGAATCTTGATCAATAAAAGTTTTGGATCCAAAAAATAAAGCAAATAGATACACTAAATATGTACCATCATGGCATTCTTAAAATAATTATATTTTTAATGTCATGTAATGTCATAATATTGTGAAAAACTTTTTTTATTTTATAAAAAAGCTTTATTTTAAAGCAATCAAATAAAAAAAATCTTATTTTATAATGTCATGATCTTTATTTGTTTATAGTTTTTAACTAAAAAATATGCTAGATAAAATAATTATAAACTGAGTTAAATGATATCAAAAAGTTCTTTCTCCTGATCATAGTTTTTGGGCAAAGGCAATGAATACAACTCCTTATTGTATGCACATTCCTACCTGTAGTGAATACATGATTGAAGCTGTTCAAAAAAAGTGAACACTAATTTGAACAGCTAAATGAATAGCTAGAATTGGTAGATGTATGCCTTGGAATAAGGGATGATATGATCCAGTTGATAAAGAAGAGAAATAAAAAATATTACAAATAAGTTTGTAATATTTTTTATTTCTCTAGAAATTATTAATTTCTATTTCCTTTGCTTCTTTCCAAAAAGTATTAAAAATTTTTTTTAATGTATCAAAATATTGTTCATCTTCAACATTCTTCTGCTTTTTCAGTTCAAATAAAATCTCATAATTCTCACAGTTCATAAATCAAAATTTCTTTATTTTTAGCATTTGCAGATTTTAAAGAAATTTCATATAAATTTTCTTTAGTAGCTTTTATAAAATTTGTTGTTAAATTTTTCATAGTTTTAGTATTATTAATTAAAGTATTTTTTTGACATAAATATAATAACGAAATATTAATAATAGAGAACAATTAATACTTTTATTATTAGTATAATACCTTATTTAAAAAACCAGATTTTGGGCATTTTACATCAGCTTTTTTATAATCTGTAACAATTTTCTTCAATTCGCTAAGATCAATAACTTGTCTTGTTATTTTTTCTAAACTTTTTATAAAAACTTTACTAAATTTTAACTTACAATTTTTGCATACACAAGGTGTTAAATCTTTTATTTTATCAATTTTTTCTTCTCTTTTTACCCTCAAGGGGCACCTCGTAAATTTGCTCATTTGTGTCATTTTACTCATCACCTAGGATTTTTTCATTTAATTCTTGAATTACAAATTGGAGTTTTTTTATCAAAAATACGCCCCGTAGGAAGTACTCTTGGGGTGCTTGTTGAAGTTGGTTTGCTAGAATTTTGAGTGTCTATTTTTAGCTGTCATTTTAACTTATTATTTTCATTTTCTTTCTTTTTTAATTTTTCTCTTAATTCTAGAATTTCATCAATTAATTCATCTCTTGATTTATTTTTAAAAATATTTTTTTATTCATTTATTTGCTTTAATTAAGTATTTTCTTATACTTTATTATATACATTTTTTGAAAAAATCGAGTTTCTAATGTGAAAAATTTGCGAAGAAAAAAAAGCACTTTTTCAAAAGTGCTTGATAGTAACGAAAATTTAATTAAAAGATGAGTAGAAATGTCTCCCTTGTTTAGATGAAGAATGTGTCAAGAAAAGACCTAAGAAAACATTAGATGAGAATG
>JAUZRO010000053.1 GCA_030950465.1 Candidatus Altimarinota bacterium
AATAAGCTAAGAAATAGAATTATAGGTTCTTTTTGAACTGTTAAATTAAATTTAAAACATAAGGCTTTGCAAATTTGTTCAGCTTTACAAAATCTTCATAAAATTTTAGCATAATTTTTGATTTTCCTACAAGTTTAATGATTTTAAAAAAATAGATAATTTAGATAAAAATAATTGGAAAATTATTTGATGAGATATATTATAATTGTTAAAATTATAAAAAAATAATTATTAATACTTGTCAACTATTAATAATTTTAAAAAAAAATTTGCTCAAATTCAAAAAAATGTTAAAATATTTGTATAATTTTTTTATTATTAATTTTTATAAATGGAAGAAAAAAAACAAAATATATTTTTTAGATTAATTAAATTATTTATTTGGATAGCTATAATATGAGGAGTAATTATTTATAATAATTATTCTAATTTTAAAACTGAAAAATTAATAACAAAGAATAAAATTATAGAAATTAAATCCTGAGAAACAATTAAAGATTTTTCAGAAAAATTAAATATCAATTATTATTTTATTAAAAAATATTTATCTGATAATAATAAATCTGATTTTTGATTATTGGTCTGAAGATTTGAATTAAAAAAAGATTCAAATATTGAAGAAATTATTATCTCTATGCAAACTCCTATTGCTGAAAAAGAGATTGAATTAACAATTTTAGAATGATGGAATATTTTTGATATAGATGATTATTTAACTAAAAAATGATTAATTAATTCTGGAGAATATATTAGCTATTCTCAAAATTCTGAAAAAATAAAAGCACTTTCTAAGTTTTATAAATTTTTAAATCCAGATTTTATCACTTTGGAATGATATTTATATCCAGATAGTTATAAATTAAAATACCCATTAGCTATAAATAAATTAATAATAAAACAGCTAGATAATTTTGAAAACAAAGTTTATAATAAAATATTATCTGATAAATCTAGTGAAGAAATAAATAAAATAATTAATTTAGCCTCAATAGTAGAAAAAGAAGAAAAATCTAATTCAGAAAAATCAACTGTTGCAGGAATTTTGAAAAAAAGGCTAGAAAATAATTGGAACATTTGAGCAGATATTACAGTTTGTTATCCTCACAGTTTAACAGCAAATGAATGTAAAATGGTAATTTCAAAATATATAAGAGAAGAATCTGAATATAATACAAGAACAATGACTTGATTACCAAAAACTCCAATTTGAAATCCACAATTTTCTTCTATTACTGCAGTTGTAAATCCAAATATTACTGAATATTGGTTTTATCTTCATAATACAAATACTTGAAAAATATATTACTGAAAAACTAATGCTGAACATGAAGCAAATAAAAAATATTTGTACTAAAAAAATAAATTATTTGTATAAATAAAAAAAATATATAATATATAATACATAATATATAAAAAAGAATATTATTTAATAATATATAATTATTTGAAAAAGAAGTTTGAGTAGATTTAGATTTAGTTAATATAAATGGCTCTTCCTTAAATCAATTAGGTAGAATATCTATTTTACACTCACTTCAAAATC
>JAUZRO010000054.1 GCA_030950465.1 Candidatus Altimarinota bacterium
AAATAGATAAAAAATGAGTTAAGAAGTTTTATGATGAGTCATTATATTGAGATGACTTTATTATAATTGATTTAGATATAAATTATAAGACAATAGAGGAACACATAAAGGCATATATAGAAGAATGGAAAGAGTGATTAATATATAAAGAATGAAAAAATTATTTAAATTTTAAATGACAAGTAGATGAAACAGTATCTATAATATATAATAAGTTAAAAAAATACTCTCATAAATCACTATGGATTAATAGAAATGATTATAATTTAGCCAAGAATGAAGAGTTAAATTTATTTGCTACACTTATATACCTAGAAGATATTAAGACAGTTGTAATTAAAGATATTGAACCAGAAATGGAAGGTTTTCATTTTGGTAAGTATACAATATGATTTAGAATTGAAATATTAGATAGTTTTTATGATTATTTTAAAAATAAGACATCTAATTCAGATAATAATATATTAGTATTAAAGTATATAGAAGAAAATAAGTATCTACTTATTAACTGAATAAAAGTTGAATTATCAAAAAATCAAAATGAATATTTGAAATTAGTTTTAGATTTAGACATACTTAGTTTAAAAGTACCCTTTGAAGACTTAGCTATTGAATTTGATAGAAATTTTAATGATTTAGGTGAAGATAAAAAGAAAAAAGAAGTAAAAAGATATTATAATACATTTAATGAACTAAATAAAAAAATAAATCTTAAAACACAAATAGATAAACTATTTATAACAACAGTAGATGATATATGATTCAATTCAGAATATAAAATTGATATAATTTAATTTTTCAGATAAATCTTAAGATTAAATAAGACATCTTAAGTAAACTAATATATATAGTATAAGTAATAATTAAAAAGATTTTACTTACACTATGGATAATAAATCAAATATAAATACTTTGGATTGAAACAATCATATAGGAAAAGCCTTATATGATTTATTATCTGTATTTCAAGAAATAGATAATAATGAAGAAGAAGCTAAATAAAAGCTTCTTTTTTTATTTGATTTAATGTTCAAAATAAGTATTATTATATAAACTATAGTTATATAACTTTTGAACAAATGGATAATATTGAATATGTAATTTATTGCAGAAAATCAACAGATGAAAGTTCTGATAATCAAAAACAATCAATACCAGACCAAATAAAAACTTGTATTGAATATGCTGAAAGAGAGAAATTAACCATTAAGACAAAATCAAAAGATTTTTCTTTATTTGAAAGTGAATATGAAATTGATAAAGAAGATAGTGAAGCAGATATAAACAATAGAAGAACCTTTATGGATACAAGAAACCTTTTTATTATAAAAGAGCAAGAGACAGCAAAAATTCCATATAAAAGACCTAAATGGAGAAGATTAATGAAGATGATAGAAAAATGAGAGATAAAAGGACTTATTAGTTATTCCCCTGATAGACAAGCTAGAAATATGTTAGAATGATGAGAGCTTATAAATTATGTAGATGAAGACCTTGTAACTTTAAGATATACAAACTTTCACTTTGAAAATAATGCAAGTTGAAAAATGATGCTTTGAATATGGTTTGTCTTTTCAAAACAATATAGTGATAAATTAAGTGAAGATATTCAAAGATGAAATAAAAGTAAGGTTAGTTCTTGAAAAGCTATTTGAAGATATAAACCTTGATATTTTATTAATGAAGAATGATTTCATCAACCTGATAATAAGAATTTCCCTCTTGTAAAAGAAGCCTTTAGAATGAAACTTGATTGAGTAATAGAAAATAAAATAAGGGAGTATCTAAATTCAAATTGATATAGGAGAAAGATGGAAAAAACTTGAGAAGAAAAAGAAATATGAAGAAGTTCTTTAAATGCAATATTTACAGATGAATTTTATTATGGAATATTTAAAAATGGTGATAACATAATTGATTTAAGAGAATCAAGTAAATATTATGAACCTATTATATCAGAGGAACAATTTCAAATTTTACAAGATAGATATTATAAAAATCCTATAGTAATATCAAGAAATACTAAAACTAAAGATATATATGATGATATAAAAGTATTTGATATTGATTTTATTGTAACAGATGATAATTTTTGATTAACTTTCTCACTTCCAAATAAAAAGAGATATGAAGATAAGATTGTAAAAGCTAGTAAAGAATGAAAAAGAGTTGAGTTAAAAGATGTTGTAAAAGCAAATCAAATAATATATAGATGTGCTACAAAAAACTCTAAATACTATAATTTAAGTTTTACACTTGCTGATATAGATAAAGAGATAATTAAAGCCCTTGAAGGTTTTAAAGTATGAGATAAAGAATTTAAAGAATATACAAGTTTCACTAATTCACAACTAGACAGTATATTAAAAACTACAAAAGAAAAAATAAGTTCTAAAACTCTTCAAATGTGAAGGTTAAAAGCTGAAAAAGTTAAATATATGAAAGAAAATATGAGTATCAAAAAGGATGATGAAGAAAAAGAAATATATGAGAGTACAAAAGCTGATTATGATAGAAAGGTTAGCTTATTAGTAAAAGAGATAGGTGCTTTAAATGAATGAGAAAGAAATGAGCTTGTTGAACTAGAAATTTTTATTGATATATTGAATAATGCAAAAGACTATTATAAAAATGCTAGTTATGTTCAAAAGAGAAAAATTGCTAAAATATTGTTTTTGAACATAAAAATAGACCATCAAAAAAGGCTTCAAATACAGGTAAAACCTGAACTTAAAACCCTATTCAATCCTATTTGGTGGAGATAGACGGATTTGAACCGACGTCCCTAGAGGCTGAACATATAATTCTACTATCATAGTTTATTCTGATAATTAATTATTTATGGAACAAACAAAAATAATAATTAATAATTTAATCTATTAATATTTTATAAGTTAAGACTAAATCAAAACCAGCTTATAAAAAATCTTAATTTATAATTTTATAGAACGTAGAAGATTAAAACTTTCTATAAAATGTGTAGCAGGCCAAGCGGCGCTCATCAATCAAGAAGGCTACTGTCAGTTCCCTCTATGAGGGAGTGACTACGCTACTTTAGCAAAAGCTAAAGTATTATTTAATGCTTTAACAGCACCAGTTGCGTAAGCTTTTAAAGAAGCTACTCTTGTATTTGTTTTAGCAGTTATGCTTGTTTGTGTTGATTAAGAGAAGTCACAAACATCTCCTCGATAGCATATATTTCCAACGATTCTCCAGGTAGAAACCAAGATTATCCCCAAGTAGAAATATTATACTTAAAGTTTTATAAAGTAAAGATTAATCGCTAACTTTTCACTTAGATAAAATTTCTTTTGATCTTTCTTGACTAAAACCTCAGTTTTCTCATAAAATTCATAATTGAAGTAACTTTTTTTCTAAAATTTCTGGTCACACAAGATTTCATGGATTTCAAATTTTTTCTTTATTAATTATTCAAGTTGAGTTAATTTCTGAAAAAATATTTATAGATGAAATAATTCAATCAAATTTTCACAATTCTCATTCTTGTTTATAATAGTTTTCTGGAATTCAGATTAAATTTCAAATTAAAGTTAGAGTTTTTAATGTATAGTTTTCATCAAATCCTTCTCATTTTTTATAATCAAATCATCAAAGACTATTATTTAAAAATTGTAAAAAACCTGATTTATGTTTATTTTCAAATAAAAAATTTAATTTAGTTATTTTTAAGAGTTTAATGAAATTAATATAATTTTCTAATGATTTTTCATTAAATTTATTAAAATCTTGCTTTGAAATTTCTATTTTATTATTTTCTCATAAATCTATTTCATAATTATTTCAAAATTCTGATAATAGACATCAAGGGTAACAAAAATTAAGTAAACTAGAATCTTCTCAAAAATTATTTTCTATAATATTTTCTGAATTTATATTTTCTCTATTTCAAGAATTTATATTTTCTTTATTTCAAGAATTTATATCTTCTTTTTTATCTAAATTACTTTCAGAAGTTTCTTCTATTTTTTTATTTATTTTAAAACTAGATGCTATATTTTCTAAAAAATTAAATACTGATTTATCTTTTAATTCTTCTAAATTTATATTTAATTTTTCAGCTAAAAATTCTATAATATTTTGTTTATCTTCTAATTTTATTTCATTATTTTTATTAAATTTTTGATTTAATTCTTCTTGAAAAGATTTAAATATATTATTATTAATTTCTCATTTTTTATTTACTAGCTTAGATTCTAATATTTGTGATAAAACATTTTGATTAGTTATTTTAAAAAAGTTTTTTTGAGTATTTCTTTTATTTATTTTTCAATAATCTTCTAATAATTCTCTAAATATATTTTGTAAATTTTCTTTTAATAATTCATTATCTCAAGAAATATTATTTATAAAAAAAGTAATCTCATCTATAGAAGAATCTATTTTAATATAATTTTTTAAAACTAAAAAAGCAAGATTTTTATTTTTAGTAAAATTTTTTTTTAATTTATTATTTATAAAAGTTTTTATTTTAAAATTATTTTTATAAATATTTGGTTTATAATTTAATATTAATTCTAATATCTCTGTATTATCAAAAATATTTTTATTAGCATTTAATAAAATATTATTTACAAATTTTTCTACCTCTTACCTACTTTTTAATACTCTTTTTCTATCTTTGTCTGATAACTTAGCAGATTCTAAAATGTTTTTCTGAAAATCATTTAATCATTTTTCTACTTCCTCTGAAGATAATTCTCTTTTTTTATTTTTTTCTTCTAAATCTAATCAGTTATTTTTATTTTTTGCAAAAACTCACATATATTTTTATTTTGAATTATTATATTTATTATTATACTGTTTTTATAATATATTAGCAAGTTTTATAATTTTTTAATCTAATAAAAAAATATGATTTATTTATTCACATGAAATTCAGATTTTTTAGTTAGGGAGAAAACTCTCAAGTGGAAAAAATTGTTTACAGAAAAAAACTGAGATTTTAATCTTGTTCATTTTAAAAGTTTGGAAGAAATTGATAATAATCAAATAACAGAAAATCTTTTAGCTGAAGGTTTTATGTGAGAAAAAAAATTAATAATTATTGATAATTTTCCAATAAATTGAGAAAATAAAAATTCTAAATCAAAAGATAAAGAAGAATTTTTAGGCAAAATAGTAGATAATATTCCAGAAAATAATATTGTTATTTTTTCTTCATCAAATATTGATAAAAGAGCTAAATTTTATAAACATATAAAAAAAATAGCTACAAAAATTGAAGAGTTTAATACAAAATCAGAACAAGATATTTATACTATTATAGAAGATAAATATAGATTAAAAATTGATTTTCCAGCAATAAATTTATTAGTAAAATATAAATGATGAAATTTAGCAAAATGTATTTCAGAAATTAAAAAATTATTAATTACAAAAAATAAAATAAATGCAGGAGACATAAAAAAGTTTATAGAACCAGAATTAGAAGAATCTATTTTTCAAATAATAGATGATATTTTAAATAAAAATATACCAGAGGCAATTTCAAAAATTAGAATTACACTAAATAATACAAATATTTATGCTTTTTATAATAATTTATTAGCAAACCTTAGAACAAGTGTTTATATTTCAAAACTAAAAAATTTAAAAACTCCAAATAATGAAATTTGAAGTATTCTAAATTTATGAAACAGAGCCTTTCTAGTAAATAAAAATCATAAAATAGGGCATAAATCTCTAGAAATTTTATATATTTCTTTAATTAATTTAGATAAAAAAATGAAAGGTTGAAAACTTATGTGAACAGAAGAGAAAGATTTTCAATTTGAAGTTGAAAGATGTATTATCTCAAATCAATAGTTCCCTCTTCTAAAATAACTTCTTCTTCATAATCTAGATTTTTATTTTTTATAAATCTAGATTTTTTATTTTTTAAAACTTCTTTTCAATCAAGTCACTTTTCATCTAAATAATTATCAACTACTCATCACAGAGCTTCCATTACTAAAT
>JAUZRO010000055.1 GCA_030950465.1 Candidatus Altimarinota bacterium
TTATTTTTATTAAAAATAATATCTTCAAAATTAACATTATTTATTATTTCTCTTATTTTTAATACTTCATCTTTAAAAAAGTTTAATTTTTTTACAAGTAAATCAATATCACTATTTATAGTATTGATTTTTTTTATTTTCTTATTATTTTCTTCTGAATTTGTTGAATTTTTCTTTATTTTCTCTATTTCTATTTTATTTTTTTCTTTTTCTTCTTTTATACTTTCTACTATTTCATTAAAACTCTTAATTCATCTATTATATTTTTTATTATCAGAAAATAATAATCTTTGTAATGATGAATTTATTTTTCAATTTATTTTTTTATCTAATTCTGTTTTTATAAATAATTTATTTATATTTTTTAATTTTTTACCTAATTCCTCAGATTTATTTCATAAATTATTTTTTTTAATAATAGGGTCAGATAATATTAGTTTTTTATCATTAAAAGTTCAAATATTAAAATCTTTAATATTAATCTTTTCTCATTTTTCTAATTTTTGTAAATTATCTACAAATGAAATAATCCAAGAATCTCTTTTTTTGAATTTTAAAAGTTTTTTATTATTTTTATTAAAATTAATGAAATCTTGTTTATTTTTTTGCTTATTATCTCAAAAATTAATATTTTTTAATAATATTAATAACTTTGAATAATCCCCATTATTTTCTTCTAAATATTTAATAAATTCATCTAACTTTTCATTTTCTATTTTAGAAATATCAATTTTATTTTTTTCTATATAGTCTTTAGACTCTTCTAAAATTTTATTATATTCATTTATAGCTTTTATATAATTAAAAAACTCTCAATTTCATTCAACTGTTTCAAAAACTTTTTTTGTTATATCTTGTTCAGGACTTTTATCATTAAAGTCATTTCATCTTAAAAATACTTCTAGTATTTTTTTATCATTTATAAACTTTTTAGTATTTTTTTCTTTATTTTCTGAATTTAATTCTTTATATAAATCTAATGTTATTTTTTGAATATCTCCTATTAATTTATCTTTATTATAACTATTTCATAACTGTTCTATATATTTTATAAAAAATTCATTTTTTTCTACCAAAAAATATGGTAACCAATTTAGGGCTAAATATTTTTGTTTATCTTCTATTTTAACAATTTCTTTTGGTATAACTGAAGTATCTCAATCTAAATCTACTAAAATTTGTTTATTTTTATTTCAAGTTTTAGTTTCTTTTTTTATTATATATTCTTGATATTTTCTTGAATTAAAATATTCTATATCTCCTGCTTCTATACTAGTAATAAAAGATAAGATTGGTTTATCATCTTTTTCTCATGAACCTCAGATAATAAAAGGTGATCATATATATAAGTCTCCATGTCACAGATCTAAAAATGAAGTGTCTGATTTTTCAAACTCTAAATCATTTTTTTCATTAACTCACCACATTTCAAACATATTTTTTCATACAGAAGTATAGATATTATGAAGATTTCATGATAATAAACTTTTTTGAATTAGTGTTTTCCTTTCTTCATCACCTATTTCTAAATCTGAAGATTCTTGATATTTTTCATTACTTTCTAAATATAGTTGTATTTTTTCAATAGTTTCATCAATTCTTTCAATATTTTTCAATTTAAATCAAACTTCTTCTAATTCTTTTCATAAAACTTTATAAAATTTTTCTTCTCCTTGTATACTTCTAAAATAATCTATAGTTCAAGGTTTTATTCACAATCAAATAAACATTTTTAAAATATCTTCATCTACTTCCTTAGAAGTTAATATTTCTAATAATTTAGTATAAACCTCCAAATCAGAATATTCTCTTTTTAAAATATTCTTTCAAAACTTCTTAGCATTAAATTCTTTAGTTAAAAATCATTTATTTTCTATAATAGAAATCATAGGAATAATATCTGAAGCAACACCATTCTCTATTGATTCAAGTAAAATTCTACCATTAAAGACAGATAAAGGAAATCTTAAAACATCATATCAATATTTAGTTATTTTTTCATCTTTTGTCATTAATCATACTTGTTTCATCCATTCATAAGATAATTTTAACATTTTCTTACTTGGATTGAAAATATATTTATGATTTCAATTTAATTCATTTTCTAAAATATTAGTTCAAAATGCCAACTCTGTTAATATTTTTTTCTCATCAAGTTTCTTTTCTATACTTGAAGGAGCCTCTTCTTTCAATTCACTTATTTCAGTTCATCATACATATACAGCTGTTCAGTCTTCTTTTCTTCATGCTCTTCATCTATTTTGCATATATGCATCCTTTGTTATATTTTCAGTAACTAAAACAGGAATACCAAAATCATTATAATATTGAGTTTTTTGTTTTCATATATCAACAACAGAATTAATATCTAAGGTTACACCTGTTCTAGCAGCATTAGTTGCTACTATTATTTTTTGTTTTCAAGTAGTTTTTAGACTTTCTTCTAATTCTTCTTTTGAAATTTCTGAATGAAAAGGAATAATATCAACATCATCTCACAATTGCATTTTTAATCAATTAATTGTCCTCTCTATTTCTCCTTTTCATGATTCAAAAATTAAAATACTTTTTCCCTGTTTATATAATTTTTCAGTTTCTGCTATATGATCTTCTCAATTTTTTTCAATAACTTCTATAGGAAAGGTTCTTCCTTCTACTTTTGTAACAGGAACATCATTTGAAATCTTTTTAAATTCATCCACTAATACATTTAAATAATCATCTGATACAGTGGCAGAAGCACCATATAATTTAATCCTTAATGGATATTTTTTTGATAATTCTATTACTTTTGAAAGATAAAAAATAAAATCTTCTCATTTTTCATGAATTTCATCTAAAACAATATGAATATTTTTATTAGTTGAATTTATTTGTCTTTCTAGATTTCATAAACTTAAGTATAAATAATCCAATCAATAAGTATTATTTGTTATTTGAGCTCTATGTTCTGAACTATTTCATTTTCATGTCCTATAACCTATTTTATTATTTCATAAAATATATTCAGGATTTCAAGTTTTTGCACATAAAATATCAGATACATAATTAGTTGTTCCAATTGTAGCAGAGACAAGTGGAATATTAGTAATAACTATATCATTAGGAAAAACTTCATGAATCATTTGTTGAAGTTCAGTAGTTTTTCAAGAACCAGTTTCTCAAATTAATACTGAAACAGAAGCTTCTTTAATTATATCTTTTATATTTTTTTCTTCTAACCTAACAGGGGTATCTAATGAACTTGTAATTATCTTTTGTCTTTCTTGTCCTGTTATAATTCTACCATTTGGATAAACTAAATCTCAATCTGATTGTTCAAAATTATTCATAATTTATTATTATTATTATTTAGTTAAATATTCCAACTGTGCAACAATATTTTGTACAAATTTTTTATTTCATTTTAATTTCTTAAAAAAATATTTATTATAAAATATTTCAGATATTTCTTTATTAATATTTAAATCTGAATGGACTTTTTATATATTCTCTTTCATATATTTTATTTTTTAAATATTATTATATTTATATATAATTATATTTAAAAAAAAGTCAATCTTTTTTTAAAAAATAAATATTTATAAAAAATAATATAATTCACTAATTAAGTTTTTGACAACTTTGTGCTAAATTTAAAAGAAACTTTAAAAGAAGAAAATTAGTTACTATCAAACAAGGGGCTAAAGACCCTTGTTGGTGTACTAATATATAGAATTATTTCTATATTCTTAAAAAATAATAGTTTTAACAAGGGTCTTTAGCCCCTTGCTTTTATTTTATGCTTGATAGTAACGAAAATTCTAATATTAAAAAAAATTCTTCAATAATTATTGAAGAAGCTAAGTAAGTGGTAGAAAATTTATAGACACTAAAAAACAGCTACATATTCAAGAAAATGAGCTGTTTTAAGTTAGTTAAAACCCTGTATGGCTTAAAATGGCAAGGACTGCACGAATTGCACGTACGCTTTTCAGGGTCGGAATCTGAACACTCTTCTAATTAAGCTAAGTCCTTATGTAAGTAAAAATATTGTATTAATTTTTATTTAAAAATCAAAAAATAAAATAATTAAAATCTTTTTGCAATATTGTTTTTATTTTCTATAATTGATTTATTATTTTTTTATTAAACAAAAATGTTAAAAACAGAAACACCAATATTATTTTTTGATACTGAAACAACTGGTATTTTAAAAGATGAAAAAAACAAAGTTACATCTAATGGTTCAATGATTCAATTAGCTTATAGGAAATTAGAAAATGGGGAAAAAACTGATGAAAATTTATTTTTTATGACAGATACTAAAATTGAAGTTGGTTCAATGGCCGTTCATGGGATTTATCCAAAATTATTGGAGGAAAAATCTGAATGAAAATATTTAGATGATAATTCTAGAACAATGCTAGAAAAAGAATTTACTACTAATATTTTAGTAGCTCATAATATGGATTTTGATAAAGATGTTTTATGAAAAGAAGGTATTAAATATTGAGAAAAATTAATAGATACTTTAAAAGTAGCTAAAACTATGTGGGCTGAATGAGTTTTATTTAATTCAGAGTGAAATGCTCCAGAATATGTAAATTTACAATATTTAAGATATTTCTTTGAATTATATGAAATAACTGATAAAGATTGAGTAGAAGAATGTACAACAGCTCATGATGCTTTTGGTGATGTTATAGTTTTAGAAAATATTTTTTATAGTTTATTTGAAAGAGCTAAAAAAGAATTAAATATTTCTGATGAAAAAACTTTAGAAATTATGCAAAGAATTACAGCAAAAGAATTTTCTATGATAAAAACTATGAGAATAGGGAAGTATAGAGGTAAATCTTTTGAAGAAGTTGCTAAACTAGATAAATGATATTTAGAATGGGTAACAAAAGCAGATTTTACAGATGATATTAAATATACTTGTAATGTTTGGCTTGGAAAAACTGAAGATGAAAAGTTTTTTAACTAAAAAATATTTAAAAAATGTTTATAGAAAAAATAAATAAAATTAAAGAATTAGTTAATAATATAAAATCAGATATAAATAATTCAATTATATCTGATTTTTTGGATTGGTATTATTCAAAAATAAAACTACATTTTATTAAAAAAGAACCTAATATATTACCTAATAAATGAGAAATATATTTTTGTGATTTATGAAAAAATATATGAAGTGAATTAAATAAAAAAAGACCTTGTATTATTTTAAGTAAAAAATTTATAAATAATTGAAATACAGTTTTAATAGCACCATTAAAATCCTTTAAATGAAAAATAAATAAAAATTATCAAATAAAATTCAATTGTAATAAATTAAAAAATATTTCTATTATAGATTTTTCTTGAATAAGACAGATTTCTAAAAAAAGAATTAATAATTATGTTGATAGTTTATCAAATGAATATATTGAAAAAATTGATAAAAAGTTATTAAAAATTTTTTGAATAAAAAGATAAGAAATAAATATTTCTTATCCTATAGTCGCTCTATCAATTAAGATAGTCCAGCACAGTTATTTAAAATAACTTTAGTAATTGAAGTATATTGAACAATTAATTAATTACAAATAAAAAATGAAAGAAAATAAAACATTCTATATTACAACTCCAATTTATTATGGAAATTGATTACCTCATGTTGGGCATTTTTATAGCTCAACTATTGCAAATGTAATTTATAAATTTCACAAAATAAGTTGATATAATTCTAGATTTACAACTTGAATTGATGAAAATTCTCAAAAAGCTGTTATAAAAGCTGAAGAAGAGGGTTTAGAAATTATGGATTATCTTGATAAGATGGCTGAAGGTCATAAAAAAGTGTGGAAACATTTTAATTTGGATAATACAGATTTCATAAGAACAACTAGTAAAAGACATAAAAATTTAGTTCAAAAAGTTTTACAACATTGTTTTGATAAATGAGATATTTATCAATGAATTTATGAATGAATGTATTGTATTGGTTGTGAAGCATTTAAAAAAGATGATGATTTAATAAACCACCCTCAATCCCTCCTTAATAAAGAGGGAAGTATAATTAAAGTTTGTCCTGACCATTTAAAAAAACCAGATAATATAAAAGAAAAAAATTATTTTTTCAAACTTTCAAAATATCAAACTTGGATGGAAGAATTTTATGAACAAAATCCTGATTTTGTAAATCCAAAGTTTAGATATAATGAAGTAATTGCTTTTACTAAAAGATGACTTGAAGATTTTTCTATTTCAAGAGAAACAAATACTTTTTGAATTCCACTTCCATTTGATGAAACTCAAGTAACTTATGTTTGGTTTGATGCTTTATTTAACTATTATACTTCTTGTTATTCTTCAAGATGAGGTGATAAAAATAAGCAAGATTTTATAGATGAAACAAATTTTTGGGAAACAGATGAAAAAAAGATTCATGTAGTTTGAAAAGATATTATTAGATTTCATGCAATTTTTTGGCCAGCAATGCTTGCAAGTTATTTTGATTTATGAGAAGAAAAAGATGGAATACTTCATTATAAAAAATCAGATAATAAATATTTACCAACTCAAGTTTTAACTGGATGACATTTTACAGTAGATTGACAAAAAATGTCTAAATCTATTTGAAATATTATTGAACCAGTTGAATATTCAAAAAAATATTCTAAAGAACTTTTAATACTTTATATATTATCAGCTTTTCCAATTTGAAATGATTGAGATTATAATAGAAATGATGCAATACTAAACTACAATGCAAAATTAGCCAATAATTTTGGTAATTTATTAAATAGAGTAGTTGTATTGAGTTGAAAAATTTGAGGTGAATTAAAAATAGGGCAGATACAAGGTACTGCCCCTACAGATAATTATAATAAAATATTTTCTAAAAATTTATTAGAATATAATTTAAAATCAGCTTTAGATGAAAGTTTTATATTTTTAGATAGTTTAAATAAAATTATAGATACAGAAAAACCTTGGGAGTTAATTAAAAATAATCCAGAAAAGGCTGAAGAAATTTTATATATTTTAGCTGAATGATTGAGAAATGTTTGATTAAATCTATATAGTTTTTTTCCTGAAAAAATGCTAGAATTATTTGAAAGATTAGGTTTAGAAAATTATGCTGAACAATTAGAAAATGGAAAATTAGAAGAATTAAGAAATAAAACTGAAATTTTTTATATTAAAAATAATTGAATTTTGTTTGAAAGATTTGAATTGCCAGAAGAATCTGTAGATACAAGGCAATGCCTTGTATCTACAGAGAAAAAAATAAATTTTTCTATAGAAGAAGAAGTTAAAGATTTAGGATTACATGTTCTTTTTCTATCAAAAATAATTGAAATTCCAAAAATAATTACAAGAAGAAATAGTTGATTAAAAAATTATATAAAATCAGAGTTAGAAAATATAGATTTTAATAATAGTCAGAGATTAGCTATTATAGAAGAAGCTGAAAACTTTTATAAAAATAATGAAGTTGAAACAGCAATTCATCCATCACTTCATTTACAAAAATTAGTAGAAAATTCTTGAAAATTACCTAATATAAATAATATAGTTGATTCTTATAATATAGAATCTCTAAAATCTGGTTTAAGTATTTGAATTCATGATATTTCAAAAATAAAATGAGAAGAAGTTGTTATTAAAATAGCAACTGGAGAAGAAAAATTTATTCCACTTTGAGCAAAAGAAGAGATAAAAATTAACAGTTGAGAATATGCTTGTACTGATAATAATTGAAAAAGGATTATTTGTAGAATGGATTGTAAACAATCAAGTGAAACTCTAGTATCAAAAGATACTAAAAAAATATTTATTTATGCACAATGAAATTCAGCTTGTGATAAAGAATATTTGGAAAAGACTCTTAATCAGGTAATATTAAATTTATGAGACTTCTGTGGAGCTAAATTAATTAAATAATTATAAAATATATGGAATTAGATTTAATAAAGTATTTTTTCTTTTTAATTAGTTCAACATTATTGTTATGATGATTAATGTTATGGTTAAAAAATAACAAGAAAAAGAGAGAAGATAAAAAAGAAGAAAAATAAAAAGCAAGGAGCTAAAGCTACCTTGTTTTTTTTTATTCCATTTATGGATGAATTGGAATACCTAGCATTACATCCATTGCTTTATCATTATTGTTAGCATAATCTTGTATTTCTGAAGAAAATCTTTCTAATTCTATAAATTCTTTATATAATCAATCTGTTTCTCAGTCTTGATAATTTGATTGTATAACTCTAGTTATATGATCATCTAATTTTATAATATTATCTGCAATTTGTCTCCTTTTTAAATCATTTTCAGTAATTTTAGAAATTCACATTTCAGCATTATTTATAGTATTTTTAATATCAGCATCTAAATTTGTATAAATACTTAAATCATTTTCTCTTTTTATATCAATTCAAACTGATTCAAACCTTGCTTTTAATAAATTTTGCCAAGATAATGAATTTGGATCATCATTTTTATTATTTTCTGAAGCTACTTTTTTATTAAAAAAATCTAAATCTAAAATAGGTGGTGTTTTTTTGATTATAACAATTGGCATTGAAAAAATATCAGATAAATTTAAATCTCTTAATCAAAGTTCAAAATTATTTGTAGTCATTTTTGATTGTACAAGAGAAGAGTTTGCAAATTTTTTCAAATGATTATTAGATCTTTCCATTATACTTTCTATACTTCTAGTTGTTCATCAAATTAGTAAATTTCAATCATGAGTTAAATATTCTATTGTTATACAAAAAAATGTTTCACATCATCAAAAGAAATCATTATCATTAATAGCTTGATATACTTTTCTTTCTATTTCATTTCACCCATCTCATCAAATTACTCCACTATCTCAAGTAGAAAAACTAAAAGGATTATCTCAAAGAGCAGAATTACCTCTATTATAGTTTCAATTTATTATACCTGATCAGTTATTTCATCAACTACCTCAATTTAGAATTTCATCTAAATCTTCTTGAGATAATCCACTTTCATCTGATGAAGCTGGACAAGAATATTTAGTATCATCTCAATCATCAATTATTTCATCAATTATTCAATCTAAATCATCTCATGAATCTCAATCATCTCATCAATTTTCATCTCAGTCATTTCATCAATTTTCATCTCAATCATCTCATCAATTATTATCCCCATTTAGTAGTTCATCTAATTTTTCATCTATATAATCTTGTATTTCATTATCTCAAATATTTTCTTGTCAAACATAATCTATTTCTTGAGTAAAAATGATATAATCAATATCTTTTATATCTTTTACAATATCAAAAGGAGAATTGTGTATATTTCAATCAGAAAATAATCATACTTTAGAAATATTATAGATATCATCTGATTTTTGTTTTGCAGTTTTTCTACTATTTACAGAAAAATCACTTATTGCTTTTTGTATTCTATTTAATTCTTCTATTTTTAAGCATTTTCAATCAAGTTTTTCAGAAAGAAGAGAGATATCTCAAGATTTTTCTACATCATCTTTTTTTCAGAATGCAATGTTTTCTATATCTTCTTCAGTTAAATTACTTAATTCACATCAATTAATTCATTTTGATCTTATAAATCTATTTATTTCATCAGATATTTTTCAATCAGGATTAGCTCATTTTAATTCATATGAATACATATTATCATTAAGCTTTTCTATTCAAGAATCTATATTTTTATATAAATCTAATCATAAATCATCTCAAATAAAAGCAAAAGAAACTAAAAAACTTGCCTTTATAATTATTATAAAGGCAAATATTTTAATCAAGAAGCTAAAGCCCCTTATTGACTTAATATTTTTATTTTTCATATATTTATTTTCCTCTTTAATATTCAAATTTAAGTTTATCTTTTTCAATAGATAAATCAACTTTATCTTTTACTTTTTTATTTACCATATTTTCAGCAATATTATCTTCAATATTATCTGTAATATATCTTCTAATTTCTCTTGCTCAAAATTCAGGATTATAAACTTCTTTTGTGATAAAGTTAATCACTTTAACATTATAAGTTATTTTTATATTTTTTTCTTCTAACCTTTTTTCTAAATTTTTAAATCTTAATTCTACTATTTTTTTGATATCTTTTTTATCAAGAGGATTAAAAACTACTACTTTATCAATTCTATTTACAAATTCTGGAGAAAAATAATCAGTCAGAGAATTTTTTATATTTTCTTTAGCTTTTTCATAATCTTTTTTTATTTCTTTTTCCTCATTTTCTTCTATATTAAAACCTATTTTTTCAGCTTTTTCATTAAATTCATCAGCTCAAATATTTGAAGTCATTACTAAAATTGTATTTTTAAAATTAATTTTTCTTCATTTATTATCTGTTAAAACTCAATCTTCAAGAACCTGTAATAATAAATTATAAACATCAAAATCAGCTTTTTCTATTTCATCAAATAACACTATTGAATAAGGTTTTTTTCTAACTTTTTCTGTCAACATTCAACCTTCTTCATATCCTACATATCCAGCACTAGAACCAATTAATTTATTTACAGAAGTTTTATCATTATATTCACTCATATCTATTTTAATAAGAGCAGATTCATCTGAATAAAATTCTTTAGCCAATACTTTAATTAATTCTGTTTTTCATACTCAAGTTGGTCCTAAAAAAAGAAAACTCCCAAGTGGTCTATTTGAATCTCAAATTCATGCTCTACTTCTCATTATAGATCTTGTAATAGATTCAATAGCCTCATTTTGACCTATAATTTGTTTTTTTAATAATGGTGAAAGTTTTTTTAATTTTTCAATTTCTTTACTGCTTAAATTTTCAGTTGGAATCCCTGTTGCAATACTTAAAACTTTTTGAATATCTTCTATTTTTATATGACTTCTTTTAGACTTTGGAATAGAAAATTTCTTTTTAATTTTTATAACATTTTCTTCTAGTTTTATTTTTTTATCTTTTAATTCACTAGCATTATCATAATTTTGTTTAATTACAGCTTGTTCAATTTTTTTATTTAATTCTGAAATTTCTTTTTTTGCATCATTTATTTCATCTTCATTAAAATTATATTGCATAGATTTTAAACTACAAGCTTCATCAATTAAATCAATAGCTTTATCCGGTAAATATCTATCAGTAATATATCTTTTAGAAAGTTTCACTGCTTCTTCACAAGCTTCTTCAGATATAATTAAATTATGATATTCCTCAAAAGATTCTTTTAATCAGATAATAATTTCTGTAGCAATTTCAGAACTAGGTTCTTCAGCATTAATTTTTTGAAATCTTCTCTCCAAAGCAGAATCTTTTTCAATATATTTTTGATATTCATTAAGAGTTGTTGCACCAATAATTTTTATCTTTCATCTACCCATTGCTGGTTTTAATATATTTGATGCATCTAGTGTTCATTCAGCTCAACCTGCTCCTATAATTGTATGAATTTCATCAATAAATAAGATTACATCATTATCTGTTTCACTAGCTTCATCAACTACAGCTTTTATTCTTTGCTCAAATTCTCATCTATATTTTGTACCTGCAACCATTCAATTTATATCAAGTGAAAGAATTTTTTTATCTTTCATAGAAAAAGGAACTTCTCAAGCAGCAATCTTTTTGGCTAATCATTCAACAATAGCAGTTTTTCCAACTCAAGGCTCACCAAGTAAAATAGGATTATTTTTAGTTTTCCTATTTAAAATAGCTATAAGTCTTTCTATTTCATTATCTCTTCATAGAATATTATCAATTTTTCATTCATTAGCCTCTTTAGTTAAGTCTGTAGAGAAAAAATCCAAAGTAGGAGTTTTTGATTTATCTTCTTTTTTATTTTCTTGTTTTTTATTTTGTGAAAAAGGATTTTCAACTATTAATCAATTAATTGTTGAAAGTAAATTTTCAGTTAAGGCTCAAATTATTTGATCAGGTTTTACCTCAATTTCTCCATTAATATTTCAATCTATAGAACCTTTTTTTTGTAATTCCAAAATATTTACTTCCAAATCTGAAGGAGTAATTCCTATGAAATCAAGTAAAGATGGTAACCAATCACCAATAGTTAACATTGCAAGTAAATAATCTTCCAAACTAGCTTTTTCTTTTCCAAATTCAGCAGCAATTTTTACACTAGCCAAAATTATATCTTTCATTTTAATATTAAGCCCTTTATATTTTCATTTCCTTTCATCAGGTTTTTTATTAAAATGTCCTTTTCACACCAATTCTATAATTAGTTTTTCATTTACTCAATATAAATCAAAAAGTTCTTTTATTCATCAAGTACTATGCATCACAACCTCCAAAAAAACATCTTCCTGATTTAATTCAGAGAAATTTATATTTTTTATCCTAGCCTCACTATTAATAAGAGCTTTTTTATATCAATCAGAAAAATTATTTTGTATCATTTTTAGTTTATTATTTTATATTTATTCTATTAATTATAACTTATATTAGAGTTTTTTTCAATTTAGTAAAACATTTTTTTTATTTTATGTTAAAAAAATGTTTGCTATTATATTTTTTTTAGTTATAAATAAGTATAATAAAATAATTAACTTAAAATACATTTTAATAAATAATATAAAATTATGAATAAGTATACTTCAGATTGATATCCTTTTACTGAAAATAAACATAATCTTTCTTCAGGTAGAATAAATTCTAGAAAACAATCAGATGATTTTTTAGAAAAAATAAATAAAAAAAACTCTGTGACTTGAAAAAATATTTGAGAAATACCTTCTGATGTATTCAATATAGTTAATTGAATAAATACTGAAGCTACAAAAAAAATCCCAGAAAATCCATCTTTTATCAGTTCAAGACTTACTTCACCAGATGTAATAAATACTATAATTAATTTTCCAAATATTAGTGAACAATTAGATTTTAAATATAAAGAAATATCTGAAAAAATAAAATGATTAACTTCTGAAAAAACATCTGGAAGAGATAATAAAATTATAATAGATAGATTTAAAGAATTAAAAAATAATGATAAATTAACTATTGAAGAAAAATTATTAGAATATAAAAAGATACTTACTTTAATACAAGGATATTTAGAAAATGATCCTGAAAAAAAAGGGGAGCTTAACAAAACTAAAAAATTCAAAAAAGATTTTGAATTTTTGGAATAATATATTATACTAAATAAGTAAATAGAAATTTTATTAATTAATTACAAAGAATATGATTGGAAGATTATTATTAGTTGCAGTATGATATATTACTGGAGGTGTAGTTGCTACATTATATGGAGAAAAAAAAGGTAAAAAAGTTAGAGAAGATTTAGAAGAAGTGAAATGAAATTCTAAAGAAACACAAAAACTTGTTTTGGCAAATTTCATAGAAACTCATAAAAACTTCTTAGAAGATTTAAAAGAAAGAGTTTTAACTGATGAAAATAAAGACTTTTTTTATGAAAAAGTTGATGAAGCTAAAGTTTTAGTTAAAGATTATAAAAAACAAGGTGAAAAATTGGTAGAGGAATTAAAAATTAAATGAGAAGGGTATATAGATACCGCTAAAGAGGATTTAGAAAAATTATATGAAGATAAAAAAGCTGATTTAAAAGAACTTCAAAAAGAAGCTCCAGAAAAGATTGAAAAAGCTAAAGAAAAATTAATAGCTAAATTTGATGAAGTAAAAGATAAAATTACAAAATAAAAAAAATCCAATAATTTGGATTTTTTTTATAAACTTTTTTCTTCAATTTCTTTAACTATTCTATTTTTAAAATCTTCTAGCTTTTCAACACTTTGTTCTTTAGTTTTATAATTTCTAACAGCTACTGAATTATTATTTTCTTCTTCTTCTCAAATTATAGTTTTCATCAAGGTAGTTTTCCCAGCTCAATTATTTCAAACAATACAGATTCTATCATTTTCATTAACCACAAAATCTATATTTTTCAATATAGTTTCTTCTGTAAATT
>JAUZRO010000056.1 GCA_030950465.1 Candidatus Altimarinota bacterium
ATTATAATGAAATCCCCGTTCATATTACTTGAAATTGGGATATTATTAATTTGGAATATAATAAATTAATTCCCCCTTTTATAAAAGAGGAGCAAGGGGGGATTGATCCTAAAGAAATAATTTCTAAAAATATAATGAATATTTTATGAAAAATTTCTTGATTTTCTCATTTTATGGAAGTGGCAACTTTTTCAATAGAAGAATGCTGTTCCCAAGATGAAATCTATGATAAAATTTATAATGAAACTGCAAAAATACATCTACAAAATATTAAATGAAAATCTTTTGTAGCAAGAGTTAAAAGAACTTGATTACATAATTTTACTTCTAGTGAAATTGAAAGATATATTTGAGGTGGTTTATTAAAATTTGGTGAAAATTGTAATGTTGATTTACATAATCCAGAAATTACTGTAAAAGTTGAAATTAGAGATAATATTTTTCATGTAATTAAAAAATCTATTAAATGAATGGATTGATATCCAATATGATTTCAAGAAAAAGTTGTAAGTCTTATTTCTGGTGGATTTGATTCTGGTGTTGCAACTTATTCAATGATGAAAAGATGATGCCAAGTTGACTATTTATTCTTCAATTTATGAGGCTCTGCCCATGAATTATGAGTAAAACAAGTTAGTCATTACTTATGGAAAACTTTTTCTATTCCACATAAAAAAGCAAGATTTATAACCGTTAATTTTGAAGGAATTATAGAACAACTTTTAACTAAAGTAAATCATAGATTTAGATGAATTTTATTAAAAAGGTATATGCTAAAAGTTGCTTCAATGGTAGCTGAAAATAATTATTATGCACTTATAAAATGAGATAGTTTATGACAAGTTTCAAGCCAAACTTTAAAGAATATGCACGTAATAGACAAAGCAAGTGATTGCCTTGTTTTAAGACCATTAATTGCAGATAATAAACAAGATATTATTGATGTTTCTAGAAAAATTTGAACTTATCATTTTGCATGTAATATGCCAGAATATTGTTGAGTAATTTCAGACAAACCCGCAACTTGAGCAAAATTAGAAGATATTTTAGAGGAAGAAAAAAATATTGATTTTTCAGTATTAGAAGAAGCATATATGGCTAGAAAAATAGAAAGAGTTGCTGAAATGTTAGAAGAAGATTTTGAAAGAAAATCTGAAATAGAAACAGTTTATGAAGTTTTAAAAAATGAAATAATTATTGATATTAGAGAAAAAAGTAATGCTCCCCTCCTTAATAAGGAGGGGCTGGGGGTGGTTAAAATACCATTTTTCAAAATAAATTCAGAATTCAAAAAATTAGATCAAACAAAAACATACCTCTTTTATTGTGATAAATGAGTTTTATCAGAACTTCACTGATTATATTTAAAAGAAAATTGATTTGAAAATATAAAGATTTTCAGAGATAATAAACCAGAGGTTAGTTCTTGTGGTAAATAATTAATAAAATTAAATGAAAAAAATCCTCTTAATAATAAGTATAATTATTGCTTTAATCCTTAGTGTAAGCTGTTTAATAATAAATTTAAATATATTAGAAAAAAAAATAAGTTTTATTGATTATAGTAGTAAAAATATTTTTCCTGATAATAAAAAACTAAATTCTAATATTGTTATATTTAAATCTAATAGAGATATTTCTAATATTAAGATAAAAAATAGCTGTGAAAATAATATATATTTTATATGAAAAAATAATAGTTTTTATATTTTCAATATTGAAATATTAAATAAAAACTGTAATGATTGAAGTTTTATTTTAGTTAATTGAAAAAAAGAATTAGAAGAAACAAAATTTAATTTAAATATTTTAAATAAATCTAATTTATTTTCAGATTTTGTAGATTATTCTGATGAAGATTTAAAAAACTTAAAAAATCAATTAAAAAGTGAAAAAAATAAATTATCTAAATATATAAAAAGTAAAAATAAATCATTATATAATTTAAAAAAATATAGATTATATAATGAAATTAAATACAAAATAGAAATAATTATATCTATTTTAGAAAAAAGAAAACAAAAATATGAAATTCCTGTAAAATGATATTTAATTTCTAAAGAATTAAATGAAATACCAAATGCATGAAGACCATATAGAAATCATTATACAGATTGAATTCATCACTGATGGGATATTATAGCTCCAAAATGAACGTCAGTATCAGCTCTTGATGATTGAATAATTATTAGAGTAGTAGATAATTTTGATTTTGAAGATATTTCAAATATGAAAAAAGAGGGAAAAGTAAGTTATACTCAAAAATTAAGAAATTTAGATATTTTAAGATGAAAACAAGTTTGGGTAAAAACAAGTAAGTGAGATGTAGTATTTTATTCTCATTTAACTGATATTTATAAAAATATAATTGAGTGATATTTTATAGAATCATGAGAAAATATTTGAACTGTATGAAGTAGTTGAGTGCCAGATAGAGATTATACAAATTTTCACTTACATTTTTCTATAATGAAAAACCCATATGATATAAAAAAAGTTTGAAAATATTGATATGAAGATATAATGAGTTGGAATTGGTATTTAAAATGATTTAGTGCTGATGAAGTAATAAAATGACAAGAAAATATTTTTAATAAAAAATAAATATGAAAAAAAAGAAAAAAATAGAATGAGAAATCACCAAAAATAAAAAGGCTTTTTTTGATTATGAGATTTTAAAAAGTTATGAATGAGGAATTGATTTAAAATGACATGAGACAAAAAGTATAAGACACTGACATTTAAATTTAAAATGAAGTTTTTTAGTTATAAATTGAACATGAATTTATATCAAAAATATGCATATAACAGCTTGGAAAGCTCTTCCAAACAGATGAACTATTGATACTTTTAGAGAAAGAAAAGTGTTTCTTCACAAAAAAGATATTGAATATTTATCCTGAAAAATGAAAGAAAAATGAAATACATTAGTTCCACTTTCAATGTATTTTAAAGGAAGTTTAATTAAAATTCAAGTTTGATTAGTAAAATGAAAAAAACAATTTGAGAAAAAACAAGTTCTTAAAGAAAGAAGCATGAAAAAAGAAGCAAGTATTGCAGCTAGTAAATATTTATAACCACCCCTAGCCCCTCCGTCCTAAGGAGGGGAATTATAATTAAATAATTATGAATAAAGAAAATAATATTGCATTTATAGATGCTCAAAACCTACATTTATGAACTCAAACTGAAAATTGGAAGATAGATTTTAAAAGATTTAGAATTTATTTAAAAGATAAATTTAAAATTGATGAAGCATATTTCTTTTTATGATTTGTTGATAATGAGCATCAAAGTATGTATAGGAAAATTCAAAGAGCTGGTTTTATATTAGAATTTAGAGAACATCATTCTAATATGAAATGAAAGAAAAAGTGAAATGTAGATGTTGATATAGTTTATGATATAATGCATAGACTACTTGAAGAAGATAATTTTGACAAAATTGTTTTAATAAGCTGAGATTGAGATTATATAAAATTAGTAAAATATTTAATTTAAAAAAATAGATTTAAAAAAATACTTTTTCCAAATAATAGATATTCCTCTTTATACAAACCCTTTAAAGATAAATTTTGAATGAATTTATCTCAAGATAGAGTTAAAAATATAATAAAATTTAAGACATAAAAAAAAGGGTCGTCCGGAAGCACTTACACTTTTAGGAGACACCTTTCATCATGAACAAAGGTATATTATCACAAAAAATATAAATTGCAAAACTTTTTACAATTAAATTATTAAATAAAATAAAAAAATGTTAGATATAAAAATAATTAGAGAAAATCCAGAACAAGTTAAGGATAATATAAAAAAAAGAAATTTAATACTTGATGTTGATGCTTTTTTAGAAATAGATAAAAATAAAAATTATCTAATAGTTAAAACTGATGAATTAAGAGCTTTAAAAAATAAAGTTAGTAAACAAATTCCTACTTTATCAAATGAGGAAAAACCAGCTAAAATAGCTGAAATGAAGAAGGTATGAGAAGAATTAAAATCTCTTGAAATAAAACAAAAAGAAGTTGATATAAAATGGAAAAATATGTATTATAAATTTCCAAATGTATTAGACCCAACTGCAGCTATTTGAAAAGATGATGAAGAAAATAAAGCTGTATCAAAATTTTTAGAACCTACTAAATTTGATTTTGAACCAAAAACTCATTATGAAATTTGAGAAAAAAAAGACTGGATAGATATAGAAAAATGATCAGAAGTTTCAGGAGCAAGATTTTGGTATTTGAAATGAGATTTAGTATTTTTACAATTTGCATTAGTAAATTATGCTTTATCTCAACTTTGAGCTGAATGATTTACTCCAGTTTTACCACCACTTATGACTAAACAAAAAGCAATGTTTGGTACAGGTTTTTTCCCTGCTGACGAAGATGGATTATATCAAGTAAATCCAGAAATAGATGAGTTATATATGATTTGAACAGCAGAAGTTCCTGTAACTTCTTATCATTGTGACGAAGTAATTGATGTTGAAAAACCTAAAAAATATGTAGGTTATTCTACTTGTTTTAGAAGAGAAGCTGGTTCAGCTTGAAAAGATACAAGGTGAATTTTAAGATGACATCAATTTGATAAAATTGAAATGGTAACTTTTTGTAAACCAGAAGAAAGTAAAAAAATGCATAATGAAATGGTAGCAATTGAAGAAAAAGTTTGGCAAAGTTTAGGTATTCCATATCAAAAACTAAATGTTTGTAGTGGAGATTTATGAAATCCTGCTATAAAAAAATATGATTTAGAAGCTTGGATGCCCTGAGAAGAAAGGTACAGAGAAGTTACATCTTGTTCAAATGTATGAGAATATCAATCAAGAAGATTAAATATTAAATACAAAGATTCAGACTGAAATAGACAATTTGTTCATACTCTAAACTGAACAGTTATAGCATTATCAAGATGTTTAATAGCTATCATTGAAAACTATCAAACAGCAGATTGAAATGTTAAAATTCCAAAAGTTTTAATTCCATTTATGGGAGGAAGAACTGAAATATAAAAACAAAAAAAGCTAGAAAATTAATTTTCTAGCTTTTTTTATTTGACTTATATATAAGTATAAAGTATTAGCTTAAGGGCAAAAAATTAGATAAAGGATTTAGTATGAAAACTAAATATAGAGAGTGGAACAGTAAATTATCAGTAGAAGCTGTAAAAATATTGTTAGCTAATGGTGGTAGTTCAGAGCTTATGATGGATGATAGAGGAACAAGTTATTTTGTTATCAAATTTGGTACACCAAGTGAACAAATTTGTGAAGAACTTTGGAATAAAGAAAAAAAGCTTGTTTTTGCAAGTTCTGCTAATCCATCTGGAGGAGGTAATAAAGGCCTTGTATCTGGTATTGGAAAAAGAATTGAAAAAGAAGTTGATTTAATTGTTTCTGCAAACAAATATGTAAAATCTATTCAGCCAAAAAACAGTAAAAAAACTCGTCATGAACAAGGTGTAATAGGTTCAATGGTTGATGATACAGGTAAACTTATACCTATTCAAAAAGGTAAAAGAGCAATAACCCCTTGCCCTACAGTAATACGTAAAGGCCTAGATACTGATAAAATTGTTGAACTTTTATCTGAACATTTCTTGTCTTGGAATATGAGACAAGGAACATATTATTAAATAAACTACCTACTTTTGGAGGAAAAGTAGATTTAATAATAAATATATACATATTATGTCTTGATTTTATCAAGGCTAATATGCTTTTTTATTGCTAAAAATATATTTAACTAAATAAAAAGCTAGAAAATTAATTTTCTAGCTTTTTTTATATTATAATTCAGTTACTATCAACCATAATATTAATTAATAAAAATAAAGTTACTAACAACCAAAAAATCTCAACTTATCAAAAGTTGGGATTTTTTTTACATTTCAGGCAATAAAACATCTCATCAAAATAAACTTAAAATAGCTGAAAAGGTTTCTTTTTCTTGTTTTCTTAAAGTTCAAATATAACTTCTAATTCTCATAAAATATTCTCATCATTCAAATGATCTAAAACATCAACTC
>JAUZRO010000057.1 GCA_030950465.1 Candidatus Altimarinota bacterium
TTTCAAAAAATAATCTCCTTTTTTTCTCATGGAATATATTTTCAATTTTTAATAGCTCCAGGAGGAATAGTTATACCTTTTGGTAAAAAAAATTGTATTCATTCCTTATTTTGTAGAGTAGTATTTTCTAATAAATATATTTTTTCATTTAAATAATTATAGAAAACTACTTCTCATTTAGAAATATTTTCATCTTTTTGTTTTATTCAAGATGTTCATATTTTTTTTGATAAAAACACTTTTTTTGTAATTCTATTTATATCTACTTTATTATTTATGTAATTATAATTCTCATTATCTGTATCAATTTTTTCTATAAAAGTAAAATTTTGTGATTTAGCTTGTAACTGTATTTCAGGAAAAATTGTAATATAAGTTTTATTAATTGCAATATAATATATATATAATAATAATAAAAATATTATAGTTAAGATTAATATAAAATATCAAATTATGTTTTTATTACTTTTTCAGTATTTATTTTTATAATAAAATATTGAGTTAATTTTTTTATCATTATTTAAATTTCATGTTATTATTTTTTTAAATTTTGAGAAAAAAAGTTTTATTTCTAAATTAGCATATTCTATAAAAGTATAGTTTTCTTTTATGATTTTATGAGCAGTTATTTTATCTATTTTTTTTTCATTTTTATTTTTTATGAATTTTATTCATAATAATTTAGATATTTTTTTTGCAGTTTTATCATTAGATAGTATAGATAAATTTTTATTTCTTGTTTTTGTTTGTATTATTTTAAGTGATAAATGGTTATGTAAAACTGGGTGTCAAAAAGGGAAGTCAAGAATTATTTCATCTGACTTTTCTTTATTTATTTTTTTTAGAATATCTATAATAGAGTCTTCTTTATCTATTTTTATCATTATTTTGTAGATAACTTATTTATAATTTGAGATTTTTTATATTTTGTATAGAATATAGGAAAATAATATATTTTCAAGTTAATAAATTAAATAATTAAATAAATAAAATGAAAAAAATATTAAATATAATTAATATATTAGACTCTGCATTAAAAGAAGATTGATTAAATACATTAACTTCTGGTTGAATAATAAATGATTGATATAATCTAGAAGTTGATAAATATAGAGATATAATAAAAAATTCTAAAGAATGGTTGTCTAATTATCAAGCAAAATTAATTAATGATACAGGGATCTCAAAATTAAAAATTAAATATACAAATGCTAGCGGTTACTTTATAGAAATTAGTAAATCTCAAGTTAACAATATACCTGATTATTTTGTTCATAAACAGAGTTTAGTTAATGCTTCAAGATTTATAACTTCACAGTTAAAAGATTTTGAAAAAGATTTGATGAACGCAGAATCAATTTTATCTGAACTAGAATATAATATCTTTTTAAATATTAGAGATTCAATTTTATCTGAATTTGATGAAATTAAGAATATTTCTAAAAAAATATGATATATAGATTTTTGAAGTTGACTAGCAGAAGTTGCTTATAAAAATAATTATTCAAAACCTACAATATCTAAAAAATATAATTTAAAAATATCAAATTGAAGACACCCCATAATAGAACAAATAGAAAAAGATTTTATAAGTAATAATTTAGAATTAAATAATAAAAAATATATTCATACTATTACTTGACCTAATATGTGAGGTAAATCAACTTTTTTGAGACAAAATGCATTAATAATTTTAATGTCACATATTGGTAGTTTTATTCCAGCCAACGAATCTGAAATTCCATTAATTGATAAGTTATTTTCAAGAGTTTGAGCTACAGATAATTTATACTTGGGACAATCTACATTTATGGTTGAAATGCAAGAAGTTGCAAATATATTAAACAATTCAACTAAAGAGAGTTTTGTTATTATAGATGAAGTATGAAGATGAACTTCAACTTTTGATTGAATGAGTTTAGCTTGGGCTATTTTAAAAGAAAATCATGATAACATAAAAGCTAAAACACTTTTTTCAACACATTATCATGAACTTATAGATGAATCTCATAAATTAAGATGAGTTGATAATTATTCAGTTGCTGTTTGAGAAAATAATGATAAGTTAATTTTTTTAAGAAAAATAATTCCAGGTTGAATGAAAAAAAGTTATTGATTACAAGTTGCAAAATTAGCAGGTGTTTCAAATTCAGTTATAGAAGAAGCAAAAAAAATGTTATTAACATTAGAATATAACTCCAATAATTCACAACTTTCTTTATGAACTTTAATAGAGAATAATGAAAAAAGAATATATATAAATAAAGAATCACTTATAGAAAAACAAATTAAAAATATAGATATTAATAGATTAACACCATTAGATGCTTTAAATTTTTTAAGTAATTTAAAAAAGTAAAAGTAATATATTTATGTATTTTTCTTTAAGTATACTTATTCTAAAATATGTAAAACACATAATAATATTATAAAACATCTTTAGTAT
>JAUZRO010000058.1 GCA_030950465.1 Candidatus Altimarinota bacterium
TTATTCATAAATAAATTATATCATTTATTTTGTTTTTTGTAAAAAAAATATATAATAAAAATTATAAAAAATAAAAATATGAAAAATAAAAAAGCATTTACATTAATTGAAGTAATAATAGCCTCAGCAATTCTTTCTATAACAGTTTTTTGAGTCTATAAATTAATTTGAGAAAATTCTAAATTAATTAATAATTCTGATAATTTTTTACAACTAAATAATCTTTTTTTAAATACAGAAGAATGTATTAAATCAAAAAAAGACTATTTTATTTTACAAAATATTTGATCTATTGAAAAAATAGATTTCTGAACAGATCTAAAAAATTGCAATACTTGAGCTACAATTTCTGTTGAAATAAATAATATTAATCATTTTATAAAAACTAAAATAACTTGAACTTGAGCTGATTATAGAGATATTGAAATAAATATTGAAGCTGATTGAATTTGAATACAAAAAAAAGAATTTAGATTATTATATTTCTAAAACATTTTTTACTAAATTTTTATTATCAAAAGAAATTTTATAATTTTCATAATATCTAGTTATTGCATGAAAAATACTCCATTCATTATGTTTTTGATATAAATATGAATTCCCCTCTGATTTCATAGGGTTATATTCTTTACAAATAGAAGAAAGATGGTTATTAGTTGGTAAAATTGAAACAATTGCATTTTTTTGATACAAGCCAATATCTGTAATATTAGAATCTAAAATAGTAAAATCAAAAGCAATTAAATCAGTATTATTTATTTTATTAGTAATGTATATATTTTTAAAATTTTCATCAATTCAATTTTTATCAAAATCTCAAACAATAATAAAATTAATATCTAAATTTGCTAATCAAAAATATAATTTTTGTAAAATTGATTTATCATTTAATTTAATTAAAGCTAATGCTTTATTTTTAAGAGGTAATCAAAAAGTTTTTTTAATATTTAAAGATGTTTCCTTTTTTTCTTTTAAAATTTGAGTCAATGACATAATTTCTTTTTGTTAATATTTAAACTAAAATTAGTATATCATAATAAATATATATTTTACAAATATATTGAATTGACAAATATTATAAAAATAATTTAAAATATAGTTTGAAAAATATTTTTTATTAATATAATTTAAAAATAAATAAAGTAAAACCTTAAATAACTTAATTCCCCTTCGGGTACTTTCTCCTTACAAGAGAAAGATCTACAATTTTTAAAAATAAAGAAATGAAAAAACACTTTTGGGAAGAACAAATAAAAAAACAATGAAAATTATGTTTTTTAGCTCCAATGGACT
>JAUZRO010000059.1 GCA_030950465.1 Candidatus Altimarinota bacterium
CTATTATTCAAACTATTAAAAGAAGAGCTAGATGATTTAGAAATTTTGAGAATTTTAAGACTATGATTTATTTAAGTATTTGAGATTTTGAAGTGAGTGTAAAATAGATATTCTACCTAATTGATTTAAGGAAGAGCCATTTTTTATATCTAAATCAAAACCACTTTCTCTACTTCAATCTTTTATTTTTAAACTAGCTTTTGTATTAAAACTATAATTAAGTGAAGTATTTTTTTCAGATCAGAAATTTAACTATTTATAAGCTCCAAATCCAACTGCTCATATAATTATTATTTTTACTATCTTTTTAATTTTATTTTTTATTATTTATTGTTTTATTATGTTAAAAAAACAGTGTGTTTTTATTACACATCTGTTTAAAATAGTCTAAATTATTTTTTAATAATTTCTTTTTTTCCTGTAAACTTCCCTATAAATTCATTTACTTTTTCTTCTCACATTGTGTTTTTAGCAGCTTGAACCATTGCTCAAATATTTGCTCCACCATTTGCAGAAAATAAATCCATAAAACTGTTTACTCATTCTCCCCCATTTTTTCAAGTTGAAATAACTTTTATATCTGCTTTTGCAAGTGCTTTTGCTTTTTCTAAATCTACAATTTCAGATAAATTTACATCAAGTTCTTTTTTCATAAAATCTAATGATTCTTTATCAAAAGTATTCAAAGCTTCTGCCATTTGTGTTTTATTTTTAGCTTCAGCTGTACCAATATAATCAAGTTCTTTTGCTCTAGCAATACCAATAGATTCAATTTGAGTTTTTTCAGCTTCAGTAGATAATTCTACTTTAATTTTATCAGCAATTGCTCATAATTCTACAACTTCTTTATCAGCTTGAGCATCAATAATTAATTTTTGTTTTTGTTCATCTGCTTTAATTAATTCAATACTTTTAGCAATTTCAGCATTTTTTTCTTCTTCAACTTGTTTTACTGCTAATTCTTTTTCTTTAGTTAGCTTTTCAGATTCATATAATTTTTGTTTAGCTTCTTCTTTTTGTACAGCTAAAATTCTTTCTTTATCAATTTCTTTATTTTGAGTTAATTTTTCATTTTCAATAACTTTTAATTCTGCATCTCTTTGTGCATCACTTGCAATAATATCTGCTCTAGATTTTGCTGCTGCAGCTGCTGATCTAGCTTCTGCTTCTTTATTTTCTTTTTCAATAATTGCATTTTTTTGATTTTCTGCTACTTCAATTTGAGATTCAGATTCAATTTGAGATCTTTTTTTCATCATAATATTAGTAACAACTTGAGAACCATCATCATCTCTAATATCCATAAATTCAACATTTTGAAGCATAATACCCCAAGACTTAACAGCTCCAAATACTTGATCGTAAAATTCATCTTTTATTTCAGTTCTTGATTCCATAATATCAACAATATCTTTTGAAGCCAAAACTTTTCTAACAACTCATTTCAAAGTTTCATTTAATTGATTTCTTAATTCAGAAATACTTTCAACTTTTTGAGCAGCTGTTTCAGGATCTTTAATTTCAAAAAATGCTGTAATATCAACTTGAAATGGTACTTTACCAGAATCATAAGCTTTATAGTTATTTAATTGTAAATCAAAAATACTTAATGGTAATTTTTGTACACTTATTCAAACTACTGGAACCCAAGGAGCCCAATTCAAATAAACATTTCCTCATTTAAAACCTTTTCCATAAGCAACAGAGCTATTACCTTTTTGCACAACATGTGCTTCATTTGTAGGAACAACTTTTCTAAGCTGAGTAATAATATAAATAATTATAACTGCACTTACTACACCAAAAATCCCAATAAAACTTCACATACTTTTTATAAATTATCTAATAAAATGATATAGAGAAATACTTTTTCTCTTTACAAATTTAGTATAAAGTAAATTTTTATTTAATTCAAAAAAAAGAATAAAAATTATATATTTTTATTCTTGCTTATTTGAAATTTTATTTTTTAATACCAAAACTAATTTCTAATCTTTTTTCTTTAGGAAAATTATTTATATACTTTGATTTAATTATAAATATTTTTTTTCAAGAATATTCTCAATTTTTATATCAAACTCATATTTTATAATCTTTTGATAATTTATATCATTTATTTAAAACATATTCATTAATTGTTTTTTTTAAATAAATAATATCTTCATCAGATATATAGTTAAAACCATTATATAAATAATAAAATAAATCCTTATTAGTTAAAAAATCATTGTAATTATATACATTCTTAAGTTTTAAAGTTTTTTCATCAAAGAATCAACTTTCAATTTGTGTTTTAGATAAAACTTTTTTTGTATTGTATATTTTACTATCTTTAAGATCATTTTTAAATGATTTTTCTATATTTTCTAAATATCAATTAATTAATTCTTCTACAATATTTATAATTTTTTTATATTTTAAATTAACTTTTTTATTTTTAAATCTAGATATCTTGGTTTTAATATTTATAAAATCTTTTTTTTATATTTTTAATATTTCTAAATTAGTACCTTTTCATAATAATTTTTCATATTTTTTATTAATAATTTTTCTTAGCTTCTCATCTATATATTTTTTCAATTTAAAATTCTTAAAAATATTTAAATTTTTATAATCACTAGGAATACATATATATTTAAAATTATTATATCTAAAATCTAATGTAAAAATACTACCTTGAGATAATTTTAAAAACCTTTGATTATTTAGATCTGGTTTTTTATCAAATTCAATTAATGATTTTTTTCAATTAAGAACAATAGAATATTTTCAATTTTCAACTATTACTATTTTTCAATCATCTAATTCTGCTGAAAAAGTAATTTTTGATTTTCAATCAGATGTATTAGTTACTCCCATTTCATAAATAGTTTTATAACTTCAAATTTCTTTTCAATGTAATATAAATATAGATTTATCTCCTTTTTCAGCAGAAAAACTACACTCATTTGTATAGTCATCAAACATTACAGTGTCTTCAAAAATTTTATCATATATTTTTGATTTAATTTTACTAAACTTATTATAGATAGAAAAATCTTTGTATCACCCTAATTTTGGATCATAGTTATAATTTAATTCACATTGATCAAATTTTTCATATCTATCAGATTCTATTTTTTCTTTTTTTTCTCTTTCAATATAATTTAAATTAATAATATCAAAAAAATCTTCATTTCATTCCATCATTCAAGTTGCAAAATCATTATATTTAATACATTCTAATCAGTCAAATACTTTTTCTTCTTTAATAATTCATCATATTCATTCTTCAATATTTCAAAAACTATTACTAATAGTTAAAAAAAATAATATGAGTACACCTATAAAATAAAATTTAGTTTTAAAATTAAAATAACATGAGTTTTCTATAAAGTTTTCTTTCTTTAAATTAATTTAAAGCTTTTTTAACCAAAAGAAATAGCTCATTCAATACTTTCTTTCAATATTTTTGTTGCTCAATAATTATTTTGAGTCATCAAATATAATCATTTATTAATAGCATATTTTTTTATTTCTTTACTTTCAAATGTTCTTGCTCACATTATTCAAAATATTTTTAAACCTCTATATTTTTGTGTTTTA
>JAUZRO010000006.1 GCA_030950465.1 Candidatus Altimarinota bacterium
TTAAATCATTTTCTTTTTTTAATTCAATTTTCTGATTTTTTTTAACCTCATTCCATATTCAATTATTTGTTCAATCTTCTTCTTTAATTCTTCAAGTAAATTTATTATAACTTCTCTCAAAAACTTTTTCAACTGAAGTTATCTTTCATTCAGATTTTAATCAGTTCAATAAACCTAAATAACACCATAATACATCTCAAAGTTCATCTTCTAAATGTACAGAATTATTTAGTCTGTTTTCATCAAGAGCTTCTTCCAATTCCTCAGATATTTGTTCAAAATAAGTTTTACTTCATCTATAGAATCCTTTATCTCCTTTATTTTCAATATAAAATTTTATTCTTTTTTCTGATAATGTATTTATTTTTTCTAATATTTCTTTCATATTTTTTTATTTTTTAATTAACATAAATGAGCCTATAAATATAGGAATAAATCCTAAAATTTGTTTAGTATTTGGAATATCTCATAATATTAGATATGAAAATATAAAAATCATATTAAAAAAATCCATATAAAGTTTTGTTTTATTAATTCAATATTAGGTTCTCAAACAAAAGTATAGGCTAAAATACTAGAAATCAAAACCATAAATATATTTCTATTTATTAATAGAAAAAATGGGTTTGCTCATTTTAAACTAGCTTTTTTAGTGAAAAAGTTTCATATAGTCCAAAATATAGCAGCTATAACCATTATTAATGCTCATATATTTATAAAACTAATAATATTATTATTCATCAAATAAATATTAATATTGCTCAAATAATCTGTTTAAAAGTATATTTTTCTTTTCATATAATGTTAAAAACAATAAATGCAAATAAACTTTGTAATAATAATAAAATTGCTGCAGTTGAAGGACTAGAATATTTTATTCAGAAAAAATATAATAATCATCAAATTCACATAAAAAATACAGACATTAATGTGGGAAACAATAATTCTTTATTTTTATACTGTAAATATAATTTATCTTTTACAAAAATTATTAATAAGAAAAATAAAGAAACTCACACAGAACAAGATACCAACAATAAAGTAGACATATTTTGTAATCAAAAATATGAAAAAATTGGGAATAATCACTCTAATATTAAAAATATTGCTAAAAATATATATATCAGTTTAGGTTTTTCATAATTTTTTATTTATTAACATAAAATATTCCCAAATTCACTAAAAATAATATTAATCATATTATTCTAAATCTATTTACTTCTTCTTTTAAAAATATATAAGATAAAATAATTGGTATTAATGTAGTTATTGTAGAGATTAATTGCACAACTACAAGTTTTCAGTCTGTCATTGCATTTAGATAGAATGCAAAACCAAAAAATCATAAAATTCATAATAATAATCAGTAATTAAATTCTGTTTTATTAAATATAATTTTTTCTTTTTTTATTTTAATTTTGTATAAAATATAAAAAACTGAAAATATACTTGATAATAACATATATAGAGTAATACTTTCATTTTCTCAAATATATTTATTTATTGATGATGTTCAAACTAAAAATAAAGAAGACAATATCATAAAATATATTCCTTTTTTAAAATCTTTATTTTTATATTCTCATTTTTTATATCAAAGAAATATAACTGAAATAATTCAAAAAAACAAAAATATTATTTCATTACTATTTAAACTTTCTCAAAATACATACATTCAAATAATAAATCAACCTCACATTTTGATTATATGGTTTGAAGGAAAAAATAAACTACTATCAATATATTTCAAACTTTTAATCATATTTATAGCTAATTCTGTAGAGAAAATAGTTCTTAAAATAATTAAAACTCAAAATAATAGTGTCATATAAAAATAACTTTCAGTATAAATTACATAAATTATATTTATAAATATTTGAGTTAAAGAAACATACAATAAAAAATTGTTTTTATTAATTCACTTTTTAGCAATAATTTTATTTAAAAATTTATAAATTCAAACAAATATTGCTGATAATACAGCATATATAAACCAAAGTTCCATAATTTTTTATTAGATAATTATTTTTTTATTTCCTTATTTTTATTATACTTTTATCAGATAAATTTAAATCTTTTTACTTTTTTACCTTCAAATTCTATTTCTTCATTAAACATATTATAAGGTCTTACAAAAAATGGCTCTTCTCAAAATTCTTCAGTTAATTTAGGAGTTTTATATAAACATTTATACAAAACCAATTTTTCTCTAGTTTCAGAATGCAAGGCAATTCAAAAAACCTCATAATTTTGTCATTTATAATGTTTATATTTTCAATTTTTCATAATTTTTTAATTAATTTATAATATATTTAATTTTACTAAATAAAGTAAAATCTACCTTTTTTTCAAATCTATTCAAAATTTATTTTAAATTCTAATAATCAAATTAATTCTTTAATTAGTTTATTTTTAACAAAAGATTTATGTTTTTCATCATTTAAAACTTCTCATAATCAATCTAGTATTTTATGATTTTTTGGTAATTTTTTTAATATTTCTAATATTTTTATAAATATGTCTTTTTTAGTTTTTCAGGTTCTTTCTAAAATAACTTTTTCATTTATTTCAAAATTATTTTTAAAGAAAAAGTAAACATCATAAATATCTCTATTAGCTATTCTTTCAATTAAAGCTACTAATTTATTAGCAAGAATTGTTGCTTTATCCTGTACTAAAACATCTACTCCATAAAAATTTATTCTTTCATAATTATTAGATTCCCAAATATTTCTATTAATATCTATTTTTATATTCATATCATCATCTGAATATGATAATTTTAGATTATATTTTGCCTTTTTTATTTCTCAATATTTTTTCAAAATTTCTATTAATTTTTCATCTATATTTATTTCACTATTAATTAAATCAAAATCTAAATCAGTAGAAAATCTATCTAAATTATGCAAAAAATAACAAGCAGTTCATCATTTGAATGCTAAATATTTTGATAAATCTCAACTAAAAATTTCAGTTAAAATGTTATACATTATTTGCCTATGTTTTTCTCTATTTAACATATTTTTTTATTATTTTATTAATTTCTAAAATAACTCTTTTATTATAAATTTGTGATATTTGTTCTAATTTTTCAAAATTCAGATTACTTAAATCATCAAAATAATAATTTTTACTTAAATAGAATCTATCACAAACTGCTCTTTCTGCTGAAGCAATAGTATAATTTCACTTATTAATTAATCATAATGGATTTAATAAAATTGAATCTTTTATTTTATTAAAACTAAAATTATTTATTTTATTTCATTCTATTTTAATTTTTTTTTCTAAAGTATTATCACTTATTAAAAAAATATTTTCATAATATTGAAATATTACTCACTCTTTTTTTAATATAGTTTCTAAAGAAATATAAGATTTTTTCTTTAATTTGCATGCAAACTCAAAAATATCATACTTTTTTAAAGTATAAATCCCATAAAAAGGATTTTCTAAAAAACCCTCTTTTTTTGCTCTAAATAAATATTTATCTAAAGCCATAGAAGTATTAAAATCAAGAATATTTAATATATCTTTTTTTGTAAAAACTGTTTTATCTGAATGTAGTATTTTTGTATTATTTTCCATATGTCATTAATATTAAGACTAATATGTCTTATATTACTAGATATTATGTTTTTTACAAAATATTTTTTTAATTAACTTTAATTTTTAACTTCCTCAACATATATTCTGGATTATCTAAAAACATTTTGTAAGTATTATAGTGATTTGTATCTTTATACAAAACTTCATTTATTCAATTTTCAGTAATTTCAAGTATTTTAGAATTTGGGTATGATAAAATAATTGGTGAATGTGTGATAATTATAAACTGACTATTTTGTTTAACTAATTCATCAAGTCTGATTAAAAAAGCAAGTTGCCTTTGTGGAGATAAAGCTGCTTCTGGTTCATCTAAAATGTAAACTCAATTTCATCAAAATCTATTTAGAAAAAGTGAAAAAAATCATTCTCAGTGAGATTGCTGGTGCAAAGATTTTCATCAATAGGCTCATAACATTCCTCAGACTTCTTCTTGTAAATTATCAATTTCTGAAGAAACATTATAAAAAGATTCTGCTCTCAAAAAGAACTTATCTTTTGGAACTATTCCTTTTGAAATAATAATTTTTTCTGATAATTTTGAATGAGTTTCTTTTGTCCTGAAATTTATATTATTAGAACCTCATTCTGGATTTAAACCATATTCTACAGCCAAGGCTTCAAGTAAAGTTGATTTTCAACTTCAGTTTTCACCCAAAATAAAAGTAACATTTTTATGAAAAAATATTTCATCTAAATTTTTTATCACATCTAAATTATATGGATATTTTTCAAAAGAATCTATTTCATCTTTTTTTAATCTGAGTGATTGAATGTAGCTATTGTTCATAATTTAAAAATTTAATTTTTAATCCTCAACCTGTTTTTTCCAAAAATTAGCATATATATTTTTTCATTTTACTAAATCTTTATGAATTCAACTTGTAGTAATTTTTCAATTTTCTATACAGTAAATTAAATCAACTTTTCTAATTGTTGTCATTCTGTGAGTTATAAAAATTACTATTTTATTTTCTCTATTTTTTAATAACTCAGTCATTACTAATATTTCATTTTCTGCATCAAGTTGATTAGTTCATTCATCCATAATTAAAATTTGTTTGTCTTGCAATATAATTCTAATAATTACTAATAATTGTTTTTCTCATCCTGAAAAATCATTTCAATATCAAATTTCTGCATCAAGTCATTTTCTATGTTTTAAAATCTTTTTTTTAATTCAAAATTTTTCTAATAATTCAAAAATATATTCATCATTATATTTTTTATTAACTCATAAAAGTAGATTTTCTCTTATTGAAAAACCATTAATTATGTATGGAACTTGGTCAATAATAGAAATATTATTTTTAAAAAAGTCTCTTTTAATTTCTTTAATTTCTATATTATCTATTTTTATATTTCAAGAATAATTATTAAAAAAATTCATAATTAATGAAATTAAAGTTGTTTTTCCTGCTCAATTTTTTCAAACTAATCAATATGTTTTTCATTTTTCAAAAACTAAATTTATATCTTCTAAAATTATGGGATTTTCTTGTTTTAATTCTTCTCTTGCTTCTTTTATCATATATAATTCATCTTTTATATATGATGAATTATCAGTATAACTTAAAATTCTTCTTTCTAGTATTTCTAAATATTTTAATTCTTCTTTTGCAAAGTTTGGATATTTAAAATTTGTATTTATAAATTCTATTTTTCTTATATCTGTTAAATTTTTGTTTTTATTTTTATTTATTTTTGAAATATCTAGTAGTAAATCTAATTTTTCTAAATTATCTTTTAATCTATCTAAATCAAATTTAATTGTTCTAAAAAAGTTAAATAATTCATTTATTCTATCAGAATACATAAGTACCATTGTCATTGTTCAGATAGATGTTGTAGAAAAATATATACCAAATCAAACTATAATTTTAACTCAAATATTTGATACATTTTCTGTAATAAATGAAATTATATTTAATATAAAATTTTGTTTTTGGTTTTTATTTATCTTTTCTCTTAATTCTTGATTATATTTTCAATAAAATGAATAAACCATATCAAAACCTCAACTTCAAATTAAATAAGTTAATTTATCCCTCATTTGTGCTTTTAAAATCCGCATTTTATGTTGATATTGATATTTATTTTCATATTCATTTTTTTGATTTATTTTTTCTTTTATTTTTTCTATATAATAAATTATAATTGATGCTATAAATAATATAACTATAATCCATATATTTATATAAATTAAAACTCAAACAATTCAAATTATGGTAAATATATTTTTAATAAAACTTCAAAATAATTCTCTTATTGAATATCAAATATTATTTGAATTATCTATAACTTCTCATATAAATTTTTTATTTCTTGAGTTTAAAAATAATCAAGGATCAAGAGATTCTAATTTCTTATATAATGACTCTGAATATAGATTTTCATATAATTTAGTATAATCATGTTCAAAAATGCTTATAAATCATTTTAAAAAATTTTCTATCAACTTAAATCAAAATATTATAGCTAATATTACTAAAAATATATTAAAACTTGTTAATTCTATAATTCAAAAAAGTTGTTCATTTTTCTCAACCAATTGGTCCATTTCTAATTTTGCAAAAATAGGAAATAGAACATAAAATATTCATTCAATTATTTTTCAAATTAAAAAAAGATAAAACATTCTTTGGTGTCATTTGAATGATTCCCAAATAAAATTTAATGGTCTTTTATATTTATTTGTATTTTTATTAGACATAATTATTTATTTAATATTTAACCAAACTAACTACTTTTTTATTTTCAAATTTTTCTTTTCAATTTAAAAATCCTAATTCTATAACAAAATTTAGGCTTTCAATAATTCATCATAATTTTTCTATCAAATCTATTGCCGTCTTTGCACTTCATCATGTTGCTAATAAATCATCTACTATTGCAATTTTATCTCAAGGATTTATTGCTGATTTTTGGATTTCAAAAGTATTGCTTCAATATTCTAAATCATAACTTATACTTTCACAAATTCATGGAAGTTTTCAAGCTTTTCTAAGCATTATAAAAGGTAATTTCATTTTATAAGCTAGGATACTTCCAAAAATAAAACCTCTTGCATCAAGTCAAACTATCTTATTTATTTTTCAAGCATTAGCTATTTCAAAAGAATTTATAGCAAAATGAAGAGCTTCACTATCTTCTAAAATTGGTGACATATCTTTGAAATTTATTCACTTTTTTGGAAAATCTGAAATTTCAGAAATATATTTTTTTAAATCCATAATAATTTTTTAAGTAACAAAAAAACAAGGGTCTTTAGCCCCTTGTAATAAAATATCTTTTTTACTCTCCAGCTCAAACTACAACTTTTGCAATTCTTAAAACTTTTGAATCTAATTCATAACCTTTTTCAAATTCATCACAAATTATATTTTCTGGTTTTCCAGGAATTTGAGTCATAACATCATGTTTATTTGGGTCTACTTCTTCTCAAAGAGAAATAAAACTTTTAACTCACATATCAGATAAATCTTTTTTAAACCCACTTTCTAAAGATAAAACTGCTTTAAAAATAGGAGTTTCTTTTTCTTCATCAGGAGTATTCTTTATTATTCTTTCAACATCATCAAGTCTTTTTAAGATTGGATTAATAATTTTTGATTTTATAAAAAATACCATTTCATCTTTATCTCTAGAAGTTCTTTTTTTAAAATTTTCATAATCAGCTTTAGATTTTAAAAGTGCCTCTTTTAATTCATTAAAAATAGGGTCTTTATCTCCTTGTGCTTCTTCCACTTTTTCCTCACTAATTTCCCCATTCTCATCTTTTAAATTCTCTATCTCTTCTTGAATTTCTTCCATTATTTCACTTTCCTCAATTGCATCTTTTCTATCATTAGAATTTTTTGTCATAATATTTTTTATTAATAATAATTTATTTTAATTATTATATTAGTATTTTTTATTTTTCAATATTTTTTGCTATTTTTTTTAGATTATTGTATGTTATTTTTTATAAATACATAATAAGTGTATCTTTTTTTTTGCATTTTTTAAAAAAATTATTATATTAAATTGGTAATATATAATTTAAAATTTAAAATATGGCATTAACAAAGTTGCAAAATTTATGAGTTGATAAATGACTTATAGAAATAGATATAGAAAAAAATAAAATCACTTATAAAAATTTGAGAAATGGAGAGAAAAAATATAAATTTTCAGACCCAGAAGAACAAGTTAGAGTAGATTATTTTGTAGAATTAGTTACAAAATATCAATATGAACCTGAAAATATTGGTTTAGAAGTAGAAATGCCAAAAAGAGTACCAAATCAATTTGCTGATTTGGTTATTTTTGATGAGTGAGTTGAAAATAAATATTTTGTAATAGAATTTAAAAGATCTGATATTACAGATAATGAATTTGAACAAGCAGTTAAACAAGGTATTTGAAATTGAAGAGTATTAAAAGCAAAATATTATTGAACTATTGCAGGAACTACAATGAGGTTTTTTGAGGACTGAAAAGATGAAAATATAGATGATGCTTTTTATTCTATTCCTATAAAATATGGTAATCCAGAAACTTGGAAATATACAAAATGATGATTAGTAGATTTAGAAGCTGTTACTATGGAAAATTTAAAAACTGCTTTAGATAAAGCCCAACAAACTATTTGGCATTGATGAAAAAGAAATCCAGTAGAAGCTTTTTGAGAAGTAGCTAAATTGATATTTATAAAAATATCTGATGAAAAGAAATTAAGAAAAAAATGAGAACCATATAATTTTCAAAGAAAAAGAAATGAATCAACTATAAAACTTCAAACAAGAATTAATGAAATTTATGAAGAAGAAAGACAAAAAGATAAACAAGTTTTTTCAGAACCAATTAGACTTGATGACAAAGAACTTGCTTGAGTTGTAGAACATTTACAAAATCTAAATTTTAATAAAACTGATTTAGATATTAAGTGAGAAGCTTTTCAATTATTCTTATGAAATTTTTTCAAATGAGACGCAGGACAATATTTTACACCAAATCCAGTAACAAGATTTTGTCTTGATTTATTTGCTCCAGATATGCAAAATACAGATAAAGTTTTAGATACTTCTTGTGGTAGTTGAGGTTTTTTACTAAAAGCTCTTGATATAATGAGAGAACAAGCAGATGAATATTTTGATAAAGATTCTAAAGAACATTTTGATCATTGGCATAGTTTTGCAGAAAATTATTTATATTGAGTAGAAATTTCAGAATCAATAGCAAGAGTTGCCAAAATGAATATGATTTTGCATGATGACTGACACACAAATGTAATTGCTCATGATTGACTTGATGACATTGAAAAAATGGCAAAAATTAATCTTTGATTTAAAGTTAATACTTTCAAATATATTTTCACAAATCCAACTTTTGGTTCAGTAATTAAAAAATCAGAAAGTGATTATTTAGAAAATTTTGAATTATGAAAAAAAGATTGAAAAAAATCAAGACCAGCACAAAAAACAGAAATACTTTTTTTAGAAAGAATTCATGATTTTTTAGCTAAAAACTGAAAAGCAGTAGTAGTTTTACCAGATTGAATTTTAACAAATTCAAGTTTACAATATGTAAGGGAATGGATTTTAGAACATTTCAAATTAATCTGAGTAATTTCTCTAACTCAAGATGCTTTTAAATATTTCTGAGCTTGAGTTAAATCAAGTATTTTAGTTCTTGAAAAAAATGCTAATCCAGAACCAGATTACAAAATATTTATGGCAACAGCTGAAAATATTTGAATTGATGCCAGTGGGAGAAAATGTAAAAATGATTTAGAAGAAATAGCCAAACAATTCAGACTTTTCCTAAAAGACAGCTCAAATTTTTAGTAGCCCCTGAATTGAAAGATAAGATTTTTATCACAAGTCAGGGGCAGATAGAAGCAATAAATATTAGTGCTTGATATTATGAAACTTCTCAACTATTTTGAGAAAATTATGTAATATTAAAAGATATTGCATATATAAATCCAAAAAGAGAAAAACCAGTTTTTGAATTATCAGAAAAAGTACCTTATGTTTGATTACCAGAAACTGATAAATGAGAAATTCAAGAAATTAAATATAGACCATTTAAAGAAGTAAAATGAAGAAATGTTTTTAAAAAATGAGATATATTATTTGCAAGAATAGAACCAAGTATTTTTAATAAAAAATATATTTATGTTGATGAAAAATTTGATTTAGATTTTGCATATACTTCAACAGAATTTTATATAATTGAAGCAAAAAAATGAGTTAATAATAAATATATTTATAATCTCTTATTTAATGATGAAACTTATAATCAATTTTCTTGAAAAACAACTTGAAGTACTTGAAGAAGAAGATTAGATAGAAATACTTTTGAGAATATTAAAATTCCACTTCCACCTTTAGAAATCCAAAACCAAATAGTTGAAAAAATGAATAGGGCTTTGGAAATTAAAAAACAGAAAGAAAAAGAAGCAAAAGAATTATTAGAAAGTATTGATGATTTTGTTTTAAATGAACTTTGAATTGAATATGAAGAAGTTGAAGAAAAAAAGATTTTTGGGATTAATTTAAGTGAGTTGGGGGAGAGTAAAAGAATTGATGTTAATTTTAATAATCCAAAATTTATAATTCAAGAAAAACAAATAAAAAATTGAAAATATGATTTAGTAAAAATTTGAGAAAAATTTCAATATATAAATGGTTTTGCTTTTAGTAGTAAAGATTATCAAGAAGAATGAACTAAATTATTAACAATCAAAAATATTACTAAAACTTGAGTTACTTTTAAAAATGTAACTTATTTACCTGAAAATTATTTAGAAAAATATAATACTTTTGAAATTCAAAAAAATGATATTTTATTTGCAATGACTTGAGCAACTATTTGAAAAGCATGTATTTTTGAATCTGAAGAAAAAGTTTTATTAAATCAAAGATGTTGAGCAATTAGAACTGATACAGAAAATCCATTATTTTTATATACTGTTTTAAATTTAGATTTTTATAAAACTGAAATTTTTAGAAATAGTTGAGGTTGAGCACAACCAAATATAAGCCACAATGAAATTTTAGATTTAGAAATTCCACTTCCTCCTTTATCAATTCAAGAAAAAATTTCAAAGGAAGTAAAAAGTAGAATTGAAAAGGCTGGGATTTTGGAGAAAGAGGCAAGGGAGATTTATGAGAGTGGGAAGATGGAAGTTGAGGGGATTATTTTAGGAAGTTAAATAAAAAAATATGTTTGATTTAAATTTTGTTGAAATATTATGGTTAATAATTGCATTCTTTGTTTGAATAATTGCTGTAAAAATTACTTTTACTTTTGA
>JAUZRO010000060.1 GCA_030950465.1 Candidatus Altimarinota bacterium
AAATTTCTACCCCCTTAATATTTATATAAATATTAAAATTACAATTATCTATATTTAAAAAAGTATTTTGATTTAATGTTTTAAATTCAAATTTTTTATCACTAACTTTTATAAAATTTTCTTTATATTTTATTTTTGATAAAATTATAATTCATGAATCAACAGAAGCATCAGAAAAAATATTTTCTCATAAATCTAAAAGACTATTTATATTATATTTTAAAAGAAAATTCCTAAGATTTTCAAAACCAATATTAGTAAAATAAGAGCTAGGAGTTATATATCACAATATTCATTTTTCTTTTAAAAGATTTATTCATTTTTCAAAAAAATATGCATATAAATCTGAACAACCAGTAAGAGTATATTGTGAAAAATCTTTTTTATTTACAACCACATAAGGAGGATTTCCCACAATCACATCAAATCATCATTCACTACCTGAACAAGGGGTAGCTACCCCTTGTTCAAATATAGTAGATTTTCCTTGTCCAGGAGTTAGTAGATTTTTTCCTTGCTCAGAAATATATGGCTCTATTTCATTATCTTTCTTGAAGGCTTCATCATAATTACAAATCATATCTTGAACAAGGGGTTGTAACCCCTTGTTAACTGGTAATTCATGTTTTATTCTATTATTTTCAATATATTCTATTGCATTATTTAATTTTTCATCAGTTTCTATAAATGAATTATTATATTTTTGAGCCCATAAAGAAATTTTCTCTTCTTTATTAATTTTTAAATGTTCTTTATATTTTTGTGTAGCTCTTCATTTTAATTTTCTCACAATATTAGAAAGTTTTTCTTCTTCACAAACTAATAACATATGAATATGGTCTTTACAAATATTATATGCTAAAACTTTTAAATTATCTTCTTTTATAATATCTTTTATATATCAAGTTATTAATATTTCTTGCTCATCATCTAAATAAACTCACTCTTGTTTTTCAACTTTATATTGTTTCATTCTTTCACTTACTCTGCTATTATGAGTTACCCAAGTTATATGAAATGCTTTTTTAGAGTTTATTCCTACTCTTGAACAAGGGGTAGCTACCCCTTGTTCAGATGATATAGTATGATTTCCAGATATAGTATGATTTCCAGATATAGTCTGTTCAAATATTTTCCTTTTCCCCAATATCTCACCAAACTCCTCTTCCCAAACAAAAGCCTTATCTCCTGCAATACTTTCATCATCAATTAATGAATTTCAGCATTTTATATTACTATCAAGATTTGCTAACTTCTTCCCTTTTTGTGCAGTTTTTAACCATAAACTTAATTTTGTAATTTCTACAGATTCTTCATTTAAATCTACTCAATAAATGTTGTTTTGTAGAATTGTTTTGAAATAACTTTCACTTGAAAATAAACCTTGATTTACTCATAAATCTTCTAGAGTTTTAGAAATTTCTTTATTTTTTTCTAGTAGAAAATCAAAAACTTTTACTAAAAAGGCTCAAGAACCACAGGCTGGATCTAAAACTTTTATATTTTGTACTTTTGTTTGAAGTTCTGAATAAACTAAAATTGCTCTTTTTTGGTAGTTTTTATCTGTTATTTTTTCTGATAAATTGTGTTTTTGTTTTAGTTCTTCTTCCCAGTCATCAATTTTTTTTCATACACTATTTTTCACTATATAATCCACAATATATTCTGGAGTATAAAAAACTCAGTCTTTTTTTCTTTTTGAAATAGTTACTTCTTCTTCTTTTTTAATTTTATCTTTTAATTCTTCAATATCTGAGATTGATTGTTCAAAAATATGTCATAAAATATTTACTGATAAATCATCTGCAAAATCATAATCTCATAAATCTATAAATTTATTACAAATTTTATCTCATACTTTTAGAGAATTTAATTTTTCATCAGGGTGAAAAAGTCATCAGTTATATCAGTTTGGAATTCATAATTTTTCTGATCAAGAGTCTACTGCTCTGAAAAAGTTTTGAAGAGTTTCCCAAGTTGTAGCTAGAGATTTTTCTCAGTATTCAATAACTTCTTTTAATTTTCATTCTGGTAAAAGTCATAAATCTTCACAAAAATGTATAAAAATAATTCTATCTATTATTTTTTGAGTTTTGTTTAATAAAAAATCTAGTTCTGATTTTTTAAATCAAGGATTATTTATAATTATATCTTTGAAAAGTTCTTTTCTAAGAGCTGTATATTCTTTATAAAATTGTTTTGTGATTTCTTTTTCTTGTGTTCTGATTTGAGAAAGAAGAGATTTTGTATTACTTTCACCTGATTTTTTTATTAAATTTTGTTTTGATAAAAGATAATAAAATTTTCTGAAATTGAAATAATTATTTTTTGGATTAACTAAATCTTCTAGTGTCCAAAGTTCATAATCATAATAACTGTCTAAATATAATCTGATTTCTATAAAATTTGAAACAATAATAAAATCACATTCCTTAAAATATGGTTTATATTTAAAAGCTTGCTGAACTGGAGTTAAATTTCCTGCTCTTTGTTGAGGTTTATCTAGTGAAGTTCTTGCATCTTTTAATTCTACAACTACTTTCATTTTATCAATTTTTTCTCCAAAAAATCCAAGTCAAATATCTGCTTTTTGTCCTCACACTGGAACTTTTGGTTCAAATTTCATTGAGTAATTTTCACTTCAGATATTTTCATATCATAAAATATTTGAAAAGAACTTTTCTCAAAAAGGTCATTGCAATTCAATTTCAGTTGATTTTTCTAAAGTCTTATTTTCTTGCATTATTTTCCAAGATTTTAAAACTTCTAATTTTTCCTCAAAAGCTGGAATTTCAAAATCTTCTAATTTCTCTTTAATTATAGGCTCTTTTCGTGATAGCAGGAAAAATACCATCTAAATTTCAAGTTTTTTCAAACAAAATCTAGCAGTTAATTTTTTGATATACATAACTTTTGAAGAAAATCAGTGTGAAACTCTTTTTGCAACTTTACATAAATTAT
>JAUZRO010000061.1 GCA_030950465.1 Candidatus Altimarinota bacterium
TTTTTATTAAATATCTTAAAGAAAATTCATTATCTATTTTGTACCTTTCAAGTAAATCTTTATAGATTAATATATCTAAATATGTTTTTAAATTATCAATTTTAAAAATATTATTTTTTGATAAAACTATTTCTGGAAAACTTCAATATTCTAAAGTTTCTTTTAAAATATTTGATAATTTTACTTTTTCTGTTGTTGAATAATAATTCTTATATTCTATATTATTAAATCTTAATACTTCATTAAAAGTTAAAGGTAAAATATTATATTGAAAAATTCTTCACCTAAAATGAGTAGTTAATTCACTTGATAGTAGATTTGAATTACTTCAACTTAAAAAAATTTGAAATTGTTTATTATACAATGAAAGTACAAAGTTTTTAAAATTAGAAATATCTTGAATTTCATCAAAAACAAAAAAAGGTGTTTTATTTGGAAATAATTCTTTATAATTTTTTAGTAAATGGTTTGAGTCTAACTCTAATCAAGAATACATAGAAAAATCTATAAAAACAACTTGTTCTAATTCTATTTTTCACTTTTTTATAAGTTGCTTAACAAAACTATACATTAAAAAAGTTTTTCAAGTTCTTCTTGGTCAAACAAAACTAACTATTTTTTTTAATAATAATAAATCATAATAAAATTCATAATCTCTTTCTAAAATTTTTATATTTTTTATTAATTCTTGATTATCTAAAATTATTTGTTTAAACATTATTATCTATACATAAGGAAATATATTATTTATTTATACTTATATACAAGTATATAATAAAACATAAAAATAACAAATTTATTTTCCAAAAAAAAGACACATGTAATGTGTCTCTATATGTATTTTTTTCAAATATCTCTTAATCTTCATCTGGTAATTTAAACCCTCTGTCTTCTCTAACTTTAGTTGCAACATTAGTTGGCACTTCATCATAATGGTCAAATTCCATACCGTATGTAGCTCTACCTTGAGAAGCTGATCTTAATTCAGTCATATAACCAAACATTTCTGATAAAGGAACAAAAGCTGTAACAATTTTAGCTTGCCCTCTGTCACTCATTTCCTCAATTCTACCTCTTTTAGAATTAATTTGTCCAATAATATCACCCATATATTCTTCTGGAGTATTAACTTCAACTTTCATTATAGGTTCTAGTAGTGAAGCTTGAGCTTTTCTACATGCTTCTTGAAATGCTTTAGATGCAGCTAATTTAAATGATAATTCACTCGAGTCAACATCATGGAAAGAACCAAAAGTAAGTGTAGCTTTAATATCAACCATTTGGTATCCAGCAACAAAACCTCTTTTATAAGATTCTTCTAAACCTTTTCTAACCCCTGGAATATATTCTTTTGGAATAGTTCAACCTTGAATTTTATCTACAAATTTATTAGTAGGTTTTTCTTTTAATTCAGCTTTAATATCTTCTTCATCCATTTCTCTATATGGTTCAAATGTAATTACTACATGACCATATTGACCTCTACCTCAAGTTTGTTTAGAGAATTTATGTTCAACATCAGTAGCAACATTTTTAATTGTTTCTCTATATGAAACTTGTGGAGTACCAACATTACATTCAACAGCAAATTCTCTTCTCATTCTATCAACAATAATATCAAGATGAAGTTCTCACATACCTGAAATAATTGTTTGACCTGTTTCAGCATCTGTTTTAACTCTAAAAGAAGGATCTTCTTCAGCTAATTTACCTAATGCAACCCCCATTTTTTCTTGATCAGATTTAGATTTTGGTTCAACTGATATTGAAATAACTGGTTCTGGAAATTCAATAGATTCAACTAAGAATTTATCATTAATATCACAAATTGTATCTCAAGTTTTTGTAGCCTTAAGACCAATAACAGCACCAATATTACCAGCAGTAATTTCAGAAATTTCTACTCTATCATTTGAATGCATTTGAACTAATCTACCAACTCTTTCTTTTTTACCAGTAGTAGCATTGTAAATATATGAACCTGATTTTAAAGTACCTGTATAAACTCTTGTAAAAATTAATTTTCAAACAAAAGGATCAGTAGCAACTTTAAATGCAATTGCAGCTAATGAAGAATCATCAGCAACAGGAATTTTTTTAATTTCTTCTTTAGTATCAACATCCATAACTGAAATTAGTCCTTCATTAACATCCATTGGAGAAGGTAAATATTCAACAGCAGCATCAATAACCATTTGTACACCAATATTTTGTAAAGCAGATCCACAAGTTACAGCATATAAATCATTATTAGTAATAGCTATTCTTAAACCTTTTTTTATTTCATCAATAGATAATTCACCATTTTCAAAATAATTATCCATTAAATCATCATCCATTTCAGCAACTTTTTCCATTAATTCTAATCTATAAGCTTCACACTTATCTTTTAAATCTGCAGGAACATCAATTTCTGTAATATTTTCACCATCACTTCATTCAAAATGATAAGCTTTCATTTCAATAATATCAACAATACCTTCAAAAGTTTCAGCAGCTCCAATAGGATATTGAATAGCAACTACTTTATTTCAAGCAAGTCTTTTTTTGATAGAATCAATAGTCATATCAAAATCTCAACCCATTTTATCCATTTTGTTAACAAAACAAATTCTAGGTACATCATATTTATCTGCTTGTTTCCAAACAGTTTCAGATTGAGGTTCAACCCCTTGAGAAGCATCAAATACAGCAACTCAACCATCTAATACTCTTAGAGATCTTTCCACTTCAATAGTAAAATCTACATGACCTGGAGTATCAATAATATTGATTTGTTTTCCTTTCCAGAAACAAGTTGTCGCAGCACTCGTGATTGTAATACCTCTTTCTTGCTCTTGTTCCATCCAATCCATTGTTCCTTCTCCATTATGAGTCTCACCAATTTTATGAATTTTACCTGTATAGAATAATACTCTTTCAGTAAAAGTTGTTTTACCAGCATCAATATGGGCTATAATCCCTATATTTCTGATATTGTCTAAAGACACTTTTTTGTCAGCCATGTTTTTATATTAAAGTTAAATATATAAAAGTATTTTAATAAATACTTTTTATGACCCAGATTTTATACAATATTTTTTTTATGTCAAATAAAAAAATCCTAATAATAAAGGATTTTATTTTGATTTTTCTATCTTTGGTAATATTATATTATTCATAATAAAACTAGAGTAATCTCCTGCAGTTTTATCAGACATATATATATTTATTTCTGATAAAAAATATTGTAAAACTTTTTTTGTAAATTCTTTTAATTCAGAAGATTTTTTAATTGAACTAATTATTCTTTTAGTATATATTTTTGATGGATTCAATTGAATTACATCTAATATATCTTCTACCCATAAATTTATTCTATCTTTTACTTCTTGAGGAAGATTATTTCAGCTAAATTTTATAGTATTTTCTCAAACATAACTAAAATTAATTAATTTTTTTTCTATACTAACTCTTAATTCATTAGATATTTCAATATAAACAAGTGATAATATTCAAAGAATTAAATTAGAAGGCACCCCCGAATCAAATGATTTAAATAATTCAGGAAAAAGGCTATCATATTTTTTATCTATCAAAATTTTTACCAAAAATTTAGCTAATAGCATATCCTGCTGTTTAGCTTTATTCTCATCTTTTCTAGTTTTTTTTATTCTAGCATCTCATTTCTTTACTTCCTCTTTATAGACTTCTGAAATTTGTTCACTCACATTTCACATAGAAATTCCATCTTCATCTTGTCAGTCTATGTCAGCAGAAAAATCATTTAACCCCATAGTCTTTAGTTTAAAAATATGCTATTATATTTCTATAATAACATATTTTTATTTTTTTTCAAAATTTTTAGGCTCCTTTCGTGATAGCAGGAAAAATCTAGAAAAAATAATAGCTATAAATTATA
>JAUZRO010000062.1 GCA_030950465.1 Candidatus Altimarinota bacterium
CTGTAAAAATAGTTCTTTTTCCATTTGATTTTTATTATATTTTAATATATTATATACAAAAATTAAGTTCTACCTAATTGATTTAAGGAAGAGCCTATTTTTTCTTAAAATAACAGTTTTTTCTCAACTTTTTTCTAATAAATGTGAAGCTCAAATAAAAGTATTTTCTGCAATAATTTCTGATTCAATTTCTGAAAATCAAAATTCTAAAGCTTTTTTCTCTAATATTTCTATAATAAAATAATAATATGCTGGTCCTGAACCTGATAAGGCTGTTATTTTATCTATTTTGTCTTCTGTATCACATTTTATTAATTTTGAATTTTTAGAAAATAGTTTTATAAAAAAATCTATATAAATATTAGAAAAACTATCTTTTTTTATTGATAAATTATAAAAATATCAAATAATTCCTTTTCAAACTAACATTGGTGTATTTGGCATTGCTCTAATTAAATTTGTAGATTTAGTTTTTTTAAAAATATTTTCAATACTTAATCAAGCAATAAAAGAAAAGTAAGTTTTATTTTCTCAAAATATTTCAAAATTTAATTCTTCAAACTGTTGTGGTTTTGTAAGTAAAAAAATTATTTCTGCATTTTTATTTATTCAAATATTTATTCAATATTTTTCTTTTAAATTATCTTTAGATTTATTAGTTTTTGTTTCTATAAAAATATTTTCTTTTTTTTCATATTCTAATAAATTCTGTAAAATTACTTCTCACATTTTTCAACATCATATAAATTGTATTTTCATTTTTTTATAAATTATTTAATTAAAATTAATTATTTTTTAAACCTTGTACTTTTACCTAAATCTCTCAAACATTCTAATCAATTTTTAGCATTAGAAATAATAGATTCTTCTACTCAATATTCTAGAACTTCAAATCAACAGTCAAGTTTTGATTCCATTCAACCAGTTCAAGAATCACTTTTATTTTTTTCCACAAAATTTCTATAATAATTTTTACTCTCCTCAGAATCTATTTTTCATCATTTTACAGTCTGTTTTTTTTCATCTAATAATCAATTAAAATTAGTTAAATAAATTACTCTTTTTATAAAAAAATATTTTTCAAAAAAATTATTAAACAATTTTGAGATATAAACTGTGTTTTTATCATTATCACTTTTATCAGAAACATTATTTAATTCATCAGGATGTAGTGTGTCATTATGGTTTATTATTATCCAAATATCATTTTCTAATAAATTTTTTAAAGTTTCTGAAAGATGTTTTTCACAAGTAAAATCATCAATTAAAATTTCTCATACTAATTCATTATCTCATAAAAATTCTCAATATTGTTTCATTAAAAACTTTTGACCAATACTAGTTAAAGATGATTTACTAAAATCATCTTTTTCTTTTCAACTTTCTATAACTCTATCTTTTCATAATTTTACAGCTCCTGAACTTATAAAAATAAATTTTTCTCAAGTTTCTTTTTCCCATTTTTTAGCATCATCTATAATTTTTGTCAAATTATTATCATTAATGCTGTCACTCCCAATTTTTACTATATTTACTTTTTCAGTTATTTTTAGCATAATATTTTTTTATTATTAAATTTTAAAAATAAAAAAAGCAATTTATTCATGAAAATGAATAAATTGCTTTTTTGTGTGAAATTTTCACAAAACAAACTTTATCAAATCATGGGGGATTTAATAAAGAATGGTGGGAAAATTGATGTGAATATTTTATTTTTCATTTTATTTTTTAATTTATGAGGTGCCCCTTGAGGGTATTATTATTTTTAATATATTTATTTTTGAGAGTTTGTCAAAAGAAAATTTAAATATTCAAGTCACTAATTCTATAATTAAATTTTATAAACATATATTTTCTTTTTTCAATTTTTATAAAAAATATCTATTTCTTCTTTATTTTTAAAATTAAAAGCATTTACAAAAACTATTGTACCTTTTTTTGCATCTTTCCAAATTTTTTCTTCTACTTTTTCCATTAATTCTGGAAATAAGTAAACATAAATAAAATCATATTTTTTCAAATCTGCTTTAAAATAATTTCATTTAATAACTTTAGAATTATAACTAAATATTTTATTTAAAATTTTTGCAATTAATGTATTTGAAAAATCTATTTCATATCAAGTTGATTCCATTTTAAATTTTTTTTCAAAAAATCTAATAGCTTTTCATATTCAGCTTCATAAATCAACTATCTTTTTTCATTTTAAATTATATTTTTCCAATCATTTTTCTAAAATAAGAAAATCAGATTTAAAAGTACTAACTTGAGGAACTACATATTTTATATTATTAAAAAGTGATAATCCATATAATATAGTAAAAATAACTAATAAAATAAGTATTATTATAGCCTTAATTAATTCAAAATTTTCCATATTATATTTAAATTATTGTTATAAATAAAAATCTGGATAAATCCAGATTTTTTAGTCTCCTACATATATATATCATTTAATATGACTTCAATATCTTTTTATTTTTCTAACTGTAATTTGATTTAATCTTCTATAGTTCATATCTGAAACAATTAAATAATCTTTTCAAACTTCCCTTATAATAGCAACATGTCAATATCTTCTATTATATCATTTTCATCATAAAACTACAATAGAACCATTAACAGCTGACATTCAAGTAGCATGTCATTTAGCTTTAGCATTCCTCATCCATTGATTAGCATTTCATCTCCAATTTACATTTTTATAAGATGCAACATAATATGTACAATTTCACCAAGCTCAAGAAAAGTTTTTTCTCCATTTTAAAGGATACATTCATTTAACACTAGAAGCTTTTGAAATATATGAGTTACTAGGTTTTTTATATGTTTGAGTTGGTTTATAAGATGTTTTTTTAGAATAAGTTTTGGCTACATAAATTGGTTTTTCAATTTCTTTTATATATTTTCAACCAGGAATAACTAATTTTTGAGAAATTTTTAAATTATTACTAGTTAAATTATTTTGAGAGACTATATTTTTTGTATAAACTGAATACTTTTTTGCAATACTTGAAATATTATCTCAACTTTTAACATTATATACAATTCAAGTTACTGGAGGAAAAATTAATTTAATTCATTCCTTAAGTTCTTTATTTTTAGTATTTATATTATTAGCCCATATAATAGTATCTTCTGAAACATTATATTTTTGAGCTATTAATTCAAGTCTATCTCATTTGACAACATTATATTCAATCATCTTATTAGAAGAAGAATTATCATCTTCAACTAATGTTCAAATACTTAAAAATGAGTCTTTTGATTCAAATAAAGTTTCTTCTCATACTAAATCTGATTCACTATCTAAATCATATGATTCTAATATTGATGATTCATCAATATCTCATCTATAAAAAGACTCTTGTGTTGTTCAAAAGTAAGAAAACACTGGATATATAGGAAAAAGCAATATCATAAATAATGCTATTATTTTATATCAAAAAGTATTTCTTTTTGAATAAACAAGACTATTTCACAGATTATCTTTTAATATTCTAGAATGCCTTTTAATCCTTGCTTGTAAATTTATTTTATGATCACTCAAAATTATTTTTTAAAAATTAAATTTTTAAATTAAAAAAACTTGTTTATATAATAAGGATTTTATTATATAAAACAAGTTTTTTTAGCAAAAAATTATGCAACTTTAGTTATTTCAATTTTAGTTAAATGAGGTCTGAAACCAACATTTTTAGAATATCTTTTTTTAGATTTCATTTTAAATACTCTAATTTTTTCACCTTTATATTGTTCAAGTACAGTAAATGCAACTTTTGAACCAGCAACAATAGGAGTTCCTACTTTAGTTTCTTTCCCATCTTCATCAGATATCAATAAAGCTTCTGTAGAAGATTTATCATTAACTTCTAATGCTAATTTTTTAACATCTATAATATCACCTTCTTTTACAATAAATTGATTACCTCCTAACTCTATAACAGCTATCATACTATTTTTATTTAATTATATAAAATTTTTTATGGATAAAACCCAAAAATAGAATCCCCTAACTTGACTCTAGCTTTAATTTTTATTCAAAAAAGATTATTTGTTTATTTTAATGGTTGGGATAGAGGGATTCGAACCCCCGATAACGGAGTCAAAGTCCGTTGCCTTACCGCTTGGCGATATCCCATCAAATATTTACTTTTTATTTGAAGCTGCTTTATTATATATTTTTTTATAAAAAGTCAAAATTAATTTTGATTTTTTTTCTTTTTTTATAGAATAACATTAATTAAAGGTTAATTTGATATTAATTCTTTAAGTTTATATAAATAACAATTATTAATTATGATGTGAATTATAAGCTTTTTACAAAAAAGACCTAGTGATAATGTGATATATTTTGGAAGGATAATATTTGGTCTAATATTAATTTTTTCTCTTTATTATAACTTAATAATACAATGAGACAAAATAGAAAATGATTTTATATGGTTATTTAATAATGTTACTGAAAGTACTTTAAATATAATTATGTATATATTAGTTGCATTATGAATAATTCCAGTAGTTATGTGATTAGTTAGAAAATGTTTCTTGAAAAAGAAATATATGAGAATTATACAAATAGTATTCTGAATATTTCTTCTTTATATATCTACTAAAATAATTCCTAGTGATGCTAATAAATTAGATGTTGATTCATTAATAGCATTTTTAGCTTTTCTTCCATTAATTGCTGGTATAACTTGAAAATGTATAGCAAGTAAATGTTTAAAATATTGAGAAAAAGTAACTAAAATTAGAATTTAAGGGTAAATTATAAAATAAAAGTACAACTTGTAAATAGTTGTACTTTTATTTATTTTAAAGTATTTTTTATATATATTATTTTATAAAATAGTTTATATTATATTTTATTTGACTTTTACTTGATTTATTTTATGAAATATAATATTATATAGTTATAAGAGATTATTTTACAACTAATATAAAAATAAATTATGAGTGAAAACATTAAACAAATTAATTTTTCAGCATTAAAAAAGAATACTGAAAATAAGAAAGAGGAATTAACCAATACTTCTCCACCAATAAAACAAAATATTTCTGAAAAGAAAGCTGAAAATAGTAATAGAATAGTTACTGTATCTTTATGAAAGAAAAAGAAAAAAGTAATAACTAAAAAAGTAGAAAAATTATCAACAGAGGGCTTTAGCCCTTTGAATAAAGAAGATAAAAAAAACTCCAATCCCTTACAAGAGACTAAAGTAGAAAAAAAAGTAGAAGAAAAAATAATAATATGAGATGAAATATTATTAATAGAGCCTGAAAAACTATTTAATAATTATAAGTCAGATTTTAATACAAAAGAAGATACAATTATTGAAAGACTTAAAAAATTAAAGAATTTACCTAAAACTAGACCAAAATTAGTTTATAGTATGATTACAATATTAATAATATGAGTTTCTTGATTAGTATTTACATCTCCAAAAGATAGTTTATTAAATAATTATAAGGCAGATTTACTATGAAATAAAATTGAACAAGAAGTAGAAATACCTAATAATATTATAAAAAAAGAAGATAATATTCAAGATATTCAAGATATTCAAAAAGAAAATAATATTCAAAAAGAAAAAGAAGAGTTGAAAAAGAAAAAAATAGAAAATTTTTTATTAAATAAAAATAAAAAAAATAATAAATTACCTGAAAAAGATAATGATAAAGATAAAAATAAAGAAAAAGCTAGAAAATTAAAAGAATTAATATTAAAAAGCAAAATAAATAAATAAATATAAAAATTTATTTATTTTTATTTATTTATTTATTTATTT
>JAUZRO010000063.1 GCA_030950465.1 Candidatus Altimarinota bacterium
AAGAGCTAGATGATTTAGAAATTTTGAGAATTTTAAGACTATGATTTATTTAAGTATTTGAGATTTTGAAGTGAGTGTAAAATAGATATTCTACCTAATTGATTTAAGGAAGAGCCAATCTTTAAGAAAGGAACAATTAGAAATTGAACAATACTTATATGACTGTAATATTTTATATATAAGAAAATCTTGAGATACATGAAATATAAAGAAAGAATATAGTAATAGAATAAGTATGGAAAAATTATGAAAAATTCTTTTTTCACTTTATGGTTTTCCACAAAAAGCAAGTAATCAGAAAAAAGCAATTTTTGAAAAATATTATAATAGTTTATTTGTTGATAATTTTCATATTGATAAAATTGAAGAAAAAATTCTAAATTATTTTTATATAAAAAATGAATATATAAAAATTGATTCAAAAGTTAGTGAACAAAAAATACTTTATATTTTATATATAGAGAAAAATACTGAAGGTATAAATATTATTGATATAATTGAATGCTTTGAAAAAATAATTAAAAATTTTACAACAGAAAATGATTTATCAGATGCAAGAAAATTAATAAAAAATGATTTTAAAGATTTTACTGATAAGGAATTTAGTATTACTTAACAAAAAAAATATGCCAATATTACAAAAAATTATTTCTGATATAACTGAAAAGGAAATAAACAGGGAAGAAGTTATAAAAATATATAAAAGTTTTTGATATTGTTCTGATTATGATTTGGGGGAATTATCAATTTATACTACAAAAAAAGAATTGGAAGAATTATTTAAAAAAGAGATTTTTGAGGATAATAAAATTTATAATTGTTTTAGTTGTGATAAAGATATTATTGAAGATTGTAGGAAAAGTGATAATCAAATGTGAGTTTGGGATTTAAAAAGTTTTTTTGATTATGTGAATGAAAGGTCTTTAAACATTGATGATTTACATATTGATATCTGTAATAAATGTATAAAAAAGTATTTTGAAAAATATATTAGTTATGATGAATATTAATAAAAACTTGGAATAAAATATAATCTGTATATTATATTAAGTATAAAGATTATATATTAAAAATTAATACTATGAGAAATAATGAATTATTAATTTATCAATGAAAAAATTGAGAGATTATTTTGAAAGATGATAGTAAAAATGAAACTATTTGGGCAAGCCAAAAACAGATTGCTGAAGTTTTTGGAATTGATAGAACTGTTGTAACAAAACATATAAATAAGATTTTTAAAGATTCTGAAATTGATGAAAAAAGCAATGTGCAAAAAATGCACATTGCAAATTCTGATAAACCAGTTAAATTTTATAATCTTGATATTATTTTAGCTATTGGTTATAGAACTAATTCTGCTAAAGCAATAGAATTTAGAAAATGGGCAACAAAAACTTTAAAAGAACATATAACAAAAGGTTTTACAATAAATTCAAAAAGGTTAGAACAAAATTATGAGAAATTCTTACAAGCTGTTGAAGATGTTAAAAAAATACTTCCAGAGAATAGTGAAATTATAAAAAATACAGATATTTTGGAACTTGTGAAAAATTTTGCAAATACATGGTTTAATTTGGAAAGTTATGATGAAGATAAATTGCCTGTTTCTGGTTTTACAATTAAAGATTTAGAAATAAATTCTCTAGAATTGTATAAAGATGTTGCTAAATTTAAAGAGGAATTAATTGAGTTATGACAAGCTACTGAACTATTTTCACAAGAAAAAACTGAAAAATCACTAGAATGAATTTTATGAAATGTATTTCAAACTTTTGATTGAGAAGATGTATATCCAACTTTGGAAGAAAAAGCTGCACATTTATTATATTTTGTAGTTAAAAATCATCCTTTTACAGACTGAAATAAAAGAACATGAGCATTTAGTTTTATATGGTTTCTAAATAGAATTTGATTTAATTTTAGAGAAAAAATTACACCAGAAGCTTTGACTGTTATGACTTTACTAGTTGCAGAATCTAATCCAAAAGATAAACAAAGAATTGTCTGATTAATTATTTTATTATTAAAAAAATAATGCCACAAATAATCCTAAATTCCAAAAAAATAACTTTTCAAAAAAAATATTCCACTAGAGCTAAATCTATTAGAATTTCAATTAGAAATTGAGAACTTATTTTAATTATACCAAAACCTTGATTTTTTTCTTCAAAAGATAATATTGAAAAAAAAGCTTTGGACTTTTTGATATCTAAAAAAGATTGGATTTTTAAACATTTATGAAATCAACAAGGTGGCTTTAGCCCCTTGTCTAAAAATCCAGATTTAAATAATAATACAAGAATTCATTATTTAAAATATAAGGAAGAAGCTAGAAAAGTTTGTGAAGAAAAATGCAAATTATGGTGAATTAAAATGTGAATTAGTTATAATAGAATTTCTATAAAATCTCTTAAAACTAAATGGGGAAGTTGTAGTAGCAAAAAAAATCTTAATTTTAATTATAAAATATTATTTTTAAGTGAAAAAAATAAAAATTATTTAATTGTTCATGAATTATCTCATTTAGTTCACATGAATCATAGCTCTAATTTTTGGGATTTAGTTTGTGAAACTTTAGGTAATGAAGAATTTAGAAAGTATAAAATGTTAGTTGATTAATTAAAAAGTTGAATTATTATTTTTATTTTACTATATTTTCATTATAATGAATAATAATAAAATATTTATAATTAACAAAAAATATGAAAATAGTATTAATTTGAGCTTCTAATAATTGAGAAAAGTTTTGAAATAAAATTTTAAAAGATTTAATTTCTAAATGACATGAAGTAATTCCAGTAAACCCAAATGAAGAAAAAATTGAATGAATTAAAACTCATAAAATTTTAAAAACAGTTCCTAAAAATTTTGATATTATAAATTTTGTAGTTCCAGATAATATAACATTACAGATTTTGAAAAAATATAGTAAATTATTACAAAATAAAAAAGTATGGATTCAGCCCTGAGCAGAAAATGATGAAGTAAAAAAGTTTTTAGAAGAAAATGATTTTACTGATTTTATAGTTGATAGTTGTATAATGTTTAATGAAGTTTAATTTTTTTAAATATTAATAATAAATAAATGAAAATATTTAATTCTATAGATTGAGTAGAAAGAAAAATTATTATTCTACATGATACATTTTTATATAAATGAGGGTGAGAAAGATTGATTTTAATGATGTCAAAAGCACTTGATGCTGATATTGCATCAGGTTTTTTTAGTAGGTGAAGTTTTAATTTAAGAGATGAAGGTTTTAAATGAAAAATGATTGAAATTAGTAGTGAAACTTTTAAAAAATGATATAGACATTTAAAATTAAAACAAGCATTTTTATTTAATACAAAGTTTTTAGCTGATTATGATACTGTTATATTTTCTTGAGATTGTATTAGCGCAGTTAAAAATGCTAGAGTTGATGCAAAAAAAATTTATTATTGTCATACTCCACCAAGATATTTATATGATTTAAGAGAAGAATATTTAACTAAATTAAAACCATATTTAAAACCAATTTTTAATTTAATTAGTTGGGTTTTTAGAAAAATGTATGAATCAGATGTTAAAAAATTTGATTTAATTTTAACAAATTCTAAAAATACTCAATCTAGATTAGAACATTTTATTTGAAAAAAATCAGAAGTTTTATATCCACCAGTTAAATTAGATGAATTTAAATGGATAGAACAATGAGATTATTATATTTCAGTTTCAAGACTTTCAAGTGCTAAAAGAATTGATAATATAGTTAAGGCTTTTTCTCAAATGTCAGATAAAAAATTAATAGTTATTTATTGAGTAAATGATCCTCAAAAAGATGAAATTTTTGAACTTTGAAAAGATTCTGAAAATATAGAATTTGTTACTTGTCCTTGAAATGAAGGATTTACAGATTATATTTGAAAATCTATAGCTTGAATTTGTATTCCAATAAATGAAGATTTCTGAATGGTACCAGTTGAATCTATGGCAGCATGAAAACCAGTTATTTGAGTAGATGAATGAGGAATAAAAGAATCTGTAATTAATTGAGAAACTTGAGTTCTAATTCCAGAATGATGAGCTATAGAGGATATAATTGAAGCTACTAAATATCTAACTCCAGAAGTAGCTTTATCTATGAAAGAAAAATCTGAAGAGAGAGCAAAATATTTTTCCTATAAAGAATTTGAAGAAAAAATAAGAGAATTTGTTAAGTAAAAAAAACTAGATTAATCTAGTTTTTTTTGAAAAAACAAAAAGAGTCTAGAATAGTTGTGTAAATTTATTTACAACTCTTTTTTTTTATGCTAAATGAAACTTTACAAAACTTTTGATTTTCAAAAAAGAAGCAAAAGTCTATCTTGCATGTCTAGAATTAGAGAATGCTCTTGTTAGTTCAATAGCAAGGCATTCAGGAGAACATAGAATAACAACATATTCTATTTTAAAGGATTTGAAAAAAAAGTGAATAGCAAATGAATTTACTAGAAATAAAGTTAAATATTTTTCAGTGATTGATCCAGAAGTTTTGATTTTTATCTAAGAGAATAGAGAAAAATATCTGAGCTAAAGTAATTGTTTCAGATTGAGAGTGAAATAAAGATATTAATTATAAAGAAAAAGATAAAAATTTTAAAAGAGAAACAATTTTGATAAAAAAAGATTTATTTAAAATGAAAAATGAAATTACTTTGTATTCAGAAGATAAATAGCAATTTCTCTTTTACAAGGTTTTTGGACTATACAATAAAATAAAAAAGTTAGATACTTTATTTAGTATCTAACTTTTTTCAAAAATAAAATTTTATTTTATATATTTACTTCTAATAACTCTTTTTCAGCTTTTTTACTTATATAATCAATAATAATTAACATTAAATTATTATCTTTATATTTATTTTCCAATTGTTTTTTATACAAACTCAATTGAGCATCAACATGTAAGTACTGCATTTTTAAGA
>JAUZRO010000064.1 GCA_030950465.1 Candidatus Altimarinota bacterium
ATAATTTATGTAAAGTTGCAAAAAGAGTTTCACACTGATTTTCTTCAAAAGTTATGTATATCAAAAAATTAACTGCTAGATTTTGTTTGAAAAAACTTGAAATTTAGATGGTATTTTTCCTGCTATCACGAAAAGAGCCAAGTATAATTGCTTTTTAATTTTTTTAGCTATAATAAAGAAAATACAAATAACTTTTACAAAATGTTCAAAAAAGATAACTCAGCATTATGGATTTCTATGTCTGATATGATGACTGGATTAATGTTGATATTTTTATTAATTGCTGTCTCTTTTATGTATCAGATTCAAGAAAAACAAAAAGATAAAGATAAAATATTAATAGACTATAATGAATCAAATTTACAGTTATATAAAGAATTGAAAAATACTTTTAGTGAAAAACAAGAAAACTGGTGAATGAAAATTAATTCTGATTTAGAGATTAATTTTAATAAAAAAGATATAAATTTTGAAACTGATAAATATATTTTACCTGAAAATTTTAAAAATATATTAGAAGAATTTTTACCAAAATATTTAAATATAATAAATAATAAAAAGTATTCTAATAAAATAAAGGAAATAAAAATTTTATGACATACTTGAGAATGTAAGGATTTTGAATATGAAGAATGTTTAATTTTATCTCAAAGAAGAGCAAATAGTGTTCTAATATATTTACAAAATACTAAAGTTTTTAAAAATGTAACAATAGAAAATAAGAATAAACTTAATTTTTGGTTTACATCAAACTGAATGTGAGATTGAAAATTATTAGATAAAAACTGAGAATATATATATATATCAAAATTAGAACCTGATAATCAAAAATCAAGAAGAGTTGAATTTAAAATTATCACAAATAGTGATAGTGTTATAGAAAATATCATTAATAAAAAATAAATATGCTAGAAATAATAAATTATGCTGTAATAGTTGCAGCAGCATTTTTAATAATATATGTTGCAATTACAAAAAAAGATAAAAATTTAGTAACTGTTATTTGAATACTTTGAACTTTTATTTGAATCATTTTATGATTAATTGCTTTTGATACTACAAATATTGAACAAAGTATTGGGACTTTATTAAACTGATTAAAAACAGCATTTTTAACTTCTATATTTGGTTTAATTGCTAATTTAGTTTTAAGCTTTTTAGAAAAAAAAGAGGTTTCTGATGAAATAAAAAATGATAGTGATTTTTTGATAGAAATTAGAGATGAATTAAAAATATTAAATTCTAAAAAGAAGACTGAAGTTTCACAAAATAGGGAAGAGGAAGTTATAAATGAATTAAAAAAAATAAATATATCTAATAATAATTTAGAAAATTCTTTTAAAACTTTTGCTAAAGAGATGTCTGAGAATAATTCAAAAGCATTAATTGAAGCTATGGAAAAAGTTATGAATAACTTTAATTCAAAAATAAATGATCAACTTTGAGAAAGTTTTAAAGATTTATCAAATTCTACTAAAAATTTATTAATTTGGCAAGAAGAATATAAAAAGAATATTAATATTTCTAATGATATAATTAATAAATCAGCTATTTCATTAGAAAATTCAAATAAAGCATTTAAACAAATTGTAGAAAATTCAAAAGAGTTTGATGTTATTGCTCAAAACTTATCAGGGGAACTAAAAGCATTAAATAAAAGTATAGAAATATTACAAGCATGATGAAATGAATTTAAAGAAGTTTCATATTCAATAAAAGATATGTCAAATACTCTAATTAGAAGTGTTGAATGATTGAGTAAAAGTTTTATGTGAAAAGCTGAAATGATTTTATCAGAAAATGAAAAACAAGTTATTTGACTAAGAAATGCTTTTTCTAAATTATCTACTAATTTAGAACAAACCCATACTGATATTTTATTAAATTTAAGAGAACAAATAGAAAAAGATTCACAATTTACTTCAAATCAATTTCTAAAAATTCAAAAAAGATTAGAACAACAAGTATCTGATTTAGATACACAATTAGGAGAAGAACTTGAAAAATCTCTTCATTCTCTAGGACAACAATTAACAGGTTTATCACAAAAATTTGTATCAGACTATTGAAGTTTAGCTGAAAAATTAGAAAAATTAGTAAAATAAAATATTATGAAACTACCAGATTTTACAAAAGATAAAGATTTAAATATTTTAAGAGAAAAACTTAATGCAAATTTAAATTTTTTATATAAACCAGGAAATAACCCTATATGGGATTTAAAATTAGAAATTTTATTAAAAAAATTAGAATTAAGAGATTTAGAAATAAATGAAATTTCTGTTTCAAGTGATTTATTATTAGAATATAAACAAAATAAAGTTTTAGTTTATCAAAAACATCAACTTGAAAGGTGAATAAAATGAACAGAAAAATATCATTTTTATAATTGTGCAACTATAAAAAAATTAAGAGAAGATAAAAAATATAAGTGAAAATATATTATAAATAGATGAGCACAATTTAGTGTTGATATCGAAAGTTTTTGAAAAAGTATACAAAAAGATGTATTAATAAATTTAGAAGTTTGTAAAAACTGTCTAAAAGAATCAAATTATTATAATTATGATGAAGTTGATTATAATATGAAAAATCATATTTATAAATCTTTTTCTATAAAAGAATATTTTGAGGCTGTAGATTAATCAAAAATAACATTTAAACCAGAATTTCTAATAATTTCTGGTTTTATTTTTTCTATAAAAGTTCTTCTTTTATCTCACTTTATTATTATTTTATAATAATATTGATTAATTTTTTTAATAGATTTAGGGTTAAATATAATTTCTACCACCCCCAGCCCCTCCTTATCAAGGAGGGGAGTATTTTTTTCTTCTAATAATATATTTAATTTATTATTCAATTTTTGCATAAATTCTAGAGATTTTTTTTCTGAAGAATGTCTATATTCTAAAGTGACTACTTCTCAAAAAGGTGGATAGTTAAATAATTTTCTTTCATTTAGTGTTTTTATAAAAAAACTTTTATAATTATCATAAATAATAGATTGTACTATTTCATTATCTGGGATAAAACTTTGAATTATAAAATCTGTTTTTTGCCCAACTCTTCAACCTCTTCAAATTAATTGCCTAATATTTATATAAACTGATTCCTCTGTATTATATTTTGGAATTTGTAATTCTTGTTCTAATAAAATCACTCAAATTAATCATACTTTATCAAAATTAAAACCTGTAGTTATCATTTTTGTGCCAATGATAATATCAGCTTTTTCAAGATTTTGTATAGCTTCACTTTTAGATTTTTTAGTTTTCATTGTATCTGTATCAAATCTAAAAACAGACCTCCCCCCAGCCCCCTCCTTTGTAAGGAGAGGGAGTTTATTTAAACTATCTTCAATTTGTTGAGTTCATACTCATATATTATATAAATTTATTCAACCACACTTAATACAACTAATAGGTATATCTTCAGAATAAGAACAAAGATGACAAATTAATTTAGCAGGATATTTATGAACACTCATACTTATATCACAATTTTTACACTTAAAAAGATTCTGACAATCATTACAAATTATTGAGTTAAATTGTCATCTTTTATTCAAATATAAAATAACCTTTTCTCAATTATTGATAACTTCTTCAATTTTAGATAAAAGAGTTTCTGAAAGATAAGGATTAATTTGTGATTTATCTATAGATAAATTTACTAAATGCATAAGAATAAATTATTAAATTATATTTTTTATTATAAAAAGTTATAAAATATTTGCAATACTTAAAAAAATATAATATACTAATTTTAGATATACAACTACTAGCAAGGTTTACTCCTTTAACCTACAAGTAGTTGTGTATCTTTTTTATTGCAAAAAAAATAATTTATAATAAAATAGAAAAAATAATTAATTAATTAAAAATAAAAAATGTCTATTTGAATATTAGCACTGTTAGATGATATAGCTATATTAGCAGATGATGCTGCTGTTATGACAAAAATTTCTATACAAAAAACTGCTGGAATACTTTGAGATGATTTGGCTGTAAATGCAGAAAAAGCATCAGGTTTTGATTCTTCAAGAGAAATTCCTGTTTTATGGAAAATAACAAAATGAGCATTATTAAATAAAATAATAATTTTACCTTTTGCTTTTTTATTAAGTTATTTTGCTCCAGCTTGGGTAATTCCTACTATTTTAGTTTTTGGTTGATTTTATCTAGCCTTTGAATGAACTGAAAAAATTCATGAATTTTTAGAACATAAAATAATGTGAAAAAAACATGATAAAGATTTAGAAATAAAACTATCTGAAAAAGAAAAAATAAAATCAGCAGTTTTTACTGATTTTATTCTATCAATAGAAATAATTATTTTATCATTATCTACTGTTTTAGAAAAATCATTAGCAATTCAAATAATTGTAGTTACAATAGTAGCAATAATAGCAACATTTTGAGTCTACTGAATTGTAGCAATGCTTATAAGAATAGATGATGCTTGATTTTATTTACAAAATAAAAAAAATAAAATCTCTAAAAAAATATGATGATTTTTAATTAAATCTTTACCTATAATTATAAAAACTTTATCAATTATATGAACTTGGGCAATGCTTCTAGTTGCAGGATGAATATTCACTCATAATATTTCATTTTTTCATCATATTTATGAATTAGTAAATTATATTCCAGCTATTATTTTTGACACTATTCTATGATTTATAGCTGGTTACATTTTAGTTATTATATTTTTTATAGGAAAGAAAGTATTAAAAAAATAAAAAAACTTATTATCCAATTTACCATTAACAAACAAATAAATGTTATTTAAAGACCTAAATTTAATAGACCCTATATTAAAAGCACTTGAAAAAAAGTGATATAAAAATCCTACACCAATACAAGAAAAATCAATTCCTCATATTTTGAAGGGAAGAGATTTACTTTGAGCTGCTCAGACTTGAACAGGGAAAACTGCTGCATTTGCTATACCTACTCTACAACTTTTAGCTAAAGAGGCAAAATTAGAGAATAGATGAAGAACTATAAAATCTTTGATTTTAACACCAACTAGAGAACTTGCTATCCAAATAGAAGAAAATTTTACTGAATATTCAGAGGGTTTAAACATAAATAATATGGTTATTTTTGGTTGAGTTAAACAACATTCTCAAGTAAGAAAGTTAAAAAGTTGAGTAGATATTTTAATAGCTACTCCTTGAAGACTTTTAGATTTAATGAATCAATGATATGTAAATTTGAAACATGTAGAAGTATTTATTTTAGATGAAGCAGATAGAATGCTTGATATGTGATTTATAAATGATGTAAAAAGAGTTCTAAAAGAATTGCCTGCTAAAAAACAAACATTATTTTTCTCAGCAACTATGCCAAAAGAAATTGATTCTCTAGCTAGTAGTATTTTAAAAGATCCTATAAAAGTTGAAGTAACTCCAGTTTCTAGTACAGCAGAAAAAGTTAAACAAAAAATTTATTTTGTATCAAAATCAAGTAAAATAAATTTATTAATAGATATTTTAAACGATAAAGAAATAAAACAAGTTCTTGTTTTTACAAGAACAAAACATTGAGCAGATAAAGTAGTAAAACAATTGGTTTCATTAGGAATTGTAGCTCAAGCAATTCACTGAAATAAATCTCAAAATGCACGTCAGAGAGCATTAACTAGTTTCAAATCATGAGAAACTAGAGTTTTAATTGCAACAGATATTGCAGCAAGATGAATAGATATTGATGAATTAAAATATGTTGTTAATTATGATTTATCAAATGAACCTGAAACTTATGTTCATAGAATTGGTAGAACTGGTAGAGCAGGTAATAGCTGATTAGCAATTTCATTTTGTGATCAAGAAGAATATGCTTACCTAAAAGATGTTCAAAAATTAATTTGAAAAAAAATAGATGTAGTTACTCCTCATCCATTTGAATTAAAAATTGATCCAAATCTTAAACCACAAAAAAATAAACAAAATAATAAAAGATGATGAGGAAATAGGTGATGAAATAGGTGATGAAATAGATGAGAAAATAAATGATGAAGAGATTGAAAAAAAAGACCAGCAGTTGAAAAAAGAAAAAGAGATGCTAGAAGAATGAAAAATAAAAGAGATTAAAAAAAAGCTAAAATAATTTTTAGCTTTTTTTACCCTCTAGAGGCACCTTGTCTATTCTTTTTACTTTCATAAATCTTTTCTTTAACATAAAGCCCTTGAACTTGAGTTCTTGCCCATTGTGTTTTCCTCAAAAATTTTAAACTTGATGATATACTAGGATTATTAGCAAAACAATTTATTTTAAATCTTTCATCCAATTCTTCAAATCAATATTTTTCTACTAAATATTCCAAAATCATTTTCAAAGTTACTCAATGTAATAACTCATGGTCCATATTCACTTGTGTCTCTGATGACATATTTCTGTATTTATTAAGTAATATATAAAGTATTATAGATATTTTTTCTTTTTTAGCAAATGGTAAAAAAATTACCCTCAATAATTATCTAAATTATATCTATCTCAATTTCACATACTTACTAATGCATCTATTCAATTTTGAGCATAACTTTTATTATTAACTACTTTAGTAGCAACAGGTTTAACAATAAATTCTTCTTTAAAAATTCACTTTATTTGTTCTAATAATTTAGAATATGCTTTTGTTACTCACTCTACTGGATCAAAAGAATCATTAGCTTTTTGTATTAATTTATTAATTTCTAATATTTCCTCAGGAGAATCTAATAATTCAGGATGTTTTTGTATTCTCTCTTTTATAGAATTAACTATTCAATCATTAATACCATATTCTTTTATAATATTTTCATTTATTGTAGGTATATTTTCATCTGTTTGCTCAACAAATTTAGGTTTATCTATAGACATATTTTTATTTTTTTAATATTAAAATTAACTTATTCTTAAATATATTTTTCATTTTTTTCTTCAAAATTATTATAAATCTTATTTAAATCTATAGCTAATTTTTTAGTTATTTCATTTTTATTATTTATAATATTTGATAAATCATCAAAAATTATATCAATTTCTTTAATAGATTTATTTTCTATAATTTTATTATAAATATTAAAAGCATTTCTATTGTTTATTTCATAAATATTTCTCAACATTTCAATTATTTGTATTTTTTTAATTTCTTTATTTTTCATATTATTTAACTAAAGGTAGTTTAATTATAAATTTAGTTCAAAACTCCATATTTTCCACATTAATTTCTCAATCCATTTCTTCCATATATTTATCAGAATTAGCTAATCATAATCAAGTAGAACCTGTAGATTTTCACTCTATAAAAATTTTATTTATATCTAGATCAAACTTTTCTACATTTATTCAACTTCAATTATCTTTAATTTCTATAACTAAATTTCAATCTTCTTTTTCTAAATTAATATTAATTTTATCAGATTTTCAATGTTTAATTGAATTTTTTAAAATATTTTCTAATAAAATATTTATATATCACTTTACAATATTAATTTCTTTATTTACTAAATTAATATCTATATTTAATTCAAGATTTACTTTTTTATTATTTTTCAGAAAATTATATTTTATATTTACTAATTCTTCTTTAAAATTATCCAATGACATTTTTGAATATACTTTTTCTCAAACAATTAATAAACAATATTCTAAAAAATCTTCTATTTTTTTGTATAAATTTAATTTTATTTCTATATAATCAAAGTCATTTTCTAAATTATTTTCATATATAGAAATTAATTGATTTATTCATTCTCATAAATCATGAAAAAGAAACTCTCAAAATGATTTAGTTAAATCTTTTTTTAGTTCTTCAAGAAATCATAACTTAATTTTATTATTTATTTCATTACTTTCATAGTTTTTTAATGTTCTAATTTCATCTAAAAAGTTTTTTAAAACATCTTTTATTTCTAAAGTATTGATTACTTCACCATTAAAAAAGGAAAAAGTTTTATCAGTTAAAGATAATTTTTCTTGAGATGGATTATAAGGTGATACTTCTTTAGTAATTGACATAATATTTTATTAAGTATACTATATTTTAAAAAAAATGTCAAAAAAATCAGGCTCTTTTCGTGATAGCAGGAAAAATACCATCTAAATTTCAAGTTTTTTCAAACAAAATCTAGCAGTTAATTTTTTGATATACATAACTTTTGAAGAAAATCAGTGTGAAACTCTTTTTGCAACTTTACATAAATTATT
>JAUZRO010000065.1 GCA_030950465.1 Candidatus Altimarinota bacterium
CCGATCTTATGTTTTAATAGCATTATAATATAATTTATAGCTATTATTTTTTCTAGATTTTTCCTGCTATCACGAAAGGAGCCATCTTGAATGTATAGATCCTAATACTGAATCAGGTTGGCTTCAAATAATAAAAGTAAACTCAACACTAACTGATTTAGCTAAATTTTGAGATACTTCAGAAATAAGCTCTACTTTTTATACTGATTCACTTAAATGAATAGGTTGGTGAACAAATGATAATATTTATAAAAATTTTGTCATTAATAAACCATATTCACAAATTATAGTTATTTTTTCTTGAGAATATAATGACCCAAGTTAATGAATTGGATATTTATATATTGATAATGAATTATCTAATAGTAATTCTAAAAGAATTCTTAGTTTTAGAGATGAATGGACTTCTTCTAGTAAGTGACAATTTTAAATATAAATTGAGTTGAAGAATATAATAAAGAACAGAATATAGAATTGAATAGAGAGGAATTAATAAATTATTGAGAAAGTAATTTATTAAAAGTTTGAATGAAATGATATAACTGCTAGTTATTGATATACTAAGAGATATATAAAAGAATTATGGATTAAATAAAAAAATAAAAAAGCTAGAAAATCTAGCTTTTTTTAGTTCCTAATTTTATATAAAAATAAATTCAAATAATTATCATTGGTAGAGAGTATATTTTTCACAAAGTGAAATAGTTATTTAATAATTTAAAAATTAAATTAAATTGTTATTGATTATTTGTTAAAATTTAATATACTATAAATATATTATAAATTAATATAATTATTATGATTATAATGACACTTACTATTGATGATAAAAGTCAAGACTTGATAGAAGCATTAAAAACTATTATTTCTAATTTTAAAGGTGTTTCTTTTAAAATCGAAACTCCAGAAGCAGAAGCAGAAGAAGATGTTCTAAATAATTTTAGGAATGCTATGAAAGATATTAAAAATGAAAATGGTGTTAAATATGCTATATCATCTCAAACTTTTTTAACAGAAATTAAAAATGGCTAAAGTTAAAATTTTTCAAAGTTTTTATAGAAAATTTAAAAAAATAAATAAAAAAAATAAAAAACTTAATGAAGATATTGAAAAGCTTATTAATATATTAGAAAAAGAACCTACTACAGGTATTTTTTTAAGTAATAAACTTCTTAAAATTATTAAAGAAGAAATAAATTAATAAAAACTAAAAAAAGCTAGAAAATCTAGCTTTTTTTAGTTCCTAATTTTATATAAAAATAGATTCATATAATTATCATTGGTAGAGAGTATATTTCTCACAAAGTGAAATAGTTCAATATATATCAGATATGAGCATCTGGTTCTCTAAATATTGCTTCTACAAGTATTCTAAATATTCAATATAGAATTAGTAAAAGACTGGCTATTTGTCAGTTTTTTAGTTTTTTATATTTATAAACTAAATTAAGTATTATAAATAATACTATTCATTCTAAAAATAATTCAACTAGTGGAGAAGGAAAATAACTTCCTGAGTTAGTTTTTACAGCTAGAGGTCAATAATATTCTCAGAATCATAATAATTCCTTATTTAAGTAATTTCATATTCTTCATAGTCATAATCCTATTGGAACTACTAATGAAACTTGATCAGCTAATTTATAAAAGCTGATTTTTTGCCTTTTTGAAAATAATATCATAGCAATAGTTACTCATATTATTCATCAATGAAAACTCATTCATCATTCCCATACTTTTAAAATATCTAGTGGATTAGATAGAAAATTAGAAAAATTATAGAAAATTACATATCATAATCTTCATCATATTACTACTCAAAAAAATATGTAGAATAATAAACTATCCATAAAATCTCATATTTTCCAATCAGTGGAAGGCTTTAAAATATTCTTTTTATTAATATATATTCTATTTTTAATCAACCAGTATCAAAAAATAAATCATAATGCATACATTAATCAATAGTAGCTTGGTGCTATTGTAATCCCAAAAAGTTCAATATTAAAGATTGTCATTATTTTTTTATTATTAAAAAAAACTCTTTTATTTGACAAAGTATTATTTATATGTTTATATATAGATATAGTAATTATTACACACATAAATAGTAAAAAGTCAATTAATACTTATTAAATATATTTAGTTCATTATAACTAAAAAAGTATTTTTTAAAAGTATAAATTGGAGATTTATTATAATAATTATTCTAAAATTAAATATTATGTTAATTATAAAGAGTCTAAAAATTAGACCTAAAAAAATAATAAGTTTGGTAACTCTTATATCTTTTATAGTGACTTCTTCATTTACATTTAATGTAAATGCTAGTAGTGATGAAATAATATATCCTCTTAAGCAAATCTCTAAATTAAAATGTAGATTTGAAGAATTTGATACTTTAAGTTCAGATTGTAAAAGAGATTTACCAATACTTAAAACAAAAGACTATAAAAAATATATCTCACAAAATTGAGGTTATAATGAATTCACAAGAATTTACACAGTTCTTTGGGGAGCAAGTTATAAGTATGGTTGGGATAAATGACATTGAGGTCATACAGGTATAGATATTGCTACTGCAAAATGAACTCCTGTTTATAATATAGCAGATTGAGTTGTAATTGTTGCAAAAAAAGATCCATCTCGGGGAAATGTTGTTTCTGTAAAACATATGATTAAATGAAAAGAAGTTACTTCTAATTATGCTCATATGTCAAAGATAAATGTTAAAAAATGACAAAAAATAAAAGTTTGAACAAAAATTTGAGAAGTTGGTTCTACAGGTAATTCTACAGGTAATCATCTACATTTTCAAATTGATTTAACTTATACTTTTCACCCATATTATTATTCTTGGAAAGCTTGTCCTTATTCATATTATAAAATTACAGAATCTGGAATTTGTTTTGATGAATTAGCTACTTATACACTGGATCCATTAGAATTTTTAGAAAATGGTTGAGCAGTTTTAGATAAACTGCAAATTAATAAAGTTTCTAAAACTTCTACTAAAAAAGTAGTACAAAAAAAAGTGGTTGAAAATAAAAAAATTAATAATAATATTGTTAAATGATTTGATATGAGTATTTTTGAAAAAACTATTCATAATGAATTAAATTCTTCTACTTCTGATGTTAAATTAGTGCAAACTATTTATAAAGATTTAGGTTATTATAAATGAAATATAAATTGAAAATATCAAGATTTAGAATCTTCTTTAGTTGATTTTCAATTAAAAAATAAAGTTATTAAAACTAAAAATGAAAATTGAGCAGGTTGGTTTGGACCTAAAACTAGAGCTCATACTAAATCAGCTTATCTTGTTTATTTAAATACTAGTAATGCTGATAAAAGAAAAGAAAATTGAAAAACAGTTTATATTTCAAATAATAAAACTTCTCAAGTTACAGTAAAAAGAGAAATTATAAAAATTGAAAGAAAAAATATTTTAACAAGAGAAGAAATATTATCAAGAGAAATTAATGAATTTATAAAAAATAATGAAATTAAATTTAATTTAAATAAAGCTTGATGAAATATTAAAGTATGAGAATCAGCTAAAATAAGTTTAGATATTCAAAAAATTATTAATAGAAAAAAAAGAAGAGCTTTTAAATGAATGCTTCCAGATTGAATTACTTTTGAATTAGATGAAAAAACTATTTCAGTTTTTCCTAAAAAAATTACTTATATTAGTAATTGAGAAAGGGAAATTACTTTAAAATGATTAAAACCATGAAATACTACTTTAAAAATTAAATTAGGTAATAAAGTAATAAAAAGTATTAATTTAAGAGTAATTTGAGAAGTTAATAAAATTTATCCTAAAACAGTTAAGTTAGTTTGAAGTTCAAATATTAAATTATGAGAAACTAAAACTGTCCTATGATTATTTAGAGATTCAGCTAACAAAAATATGATTAAACTTCCTTTTAATTGAACATTTATTTTAGAAACTTGAGATTATTCTAAAGTTTGTGTAAAAAAAGGTTCTATTAAAGATATTAAAAAAGTTTATTTAAGTAAATGTGAAGATAGTGATTTTGTCACTAATCCAGAAGTTTCTTATAAAGATACTGTTGATTGAATATTAATTTTTGATTTTAAGGCAACTTCTAAAAATTATGCAACTATTAAAATGGTTGGTAAAAATAGTTGAAATATTTATGCAACTAAAAAAGTTTCTGTAAGTATTCCAAAAAATCTAAATTCAGACTATGTTTATTATAATGAAACAGTTGATATGCTTCAAAAAGGTATAGTTTGATGAACAAAAAAAGGTTATTTTATGGAAAATAATAACTTAACTAATAAAGATGCTTTAGTTTGGATTGAAAATTCTTTAATTGAAATAAAAAAAGAAACAAGTAATTCTGATACAAGAGCTCAAATTTCTAAAAAATTGATAGAAATTAATAAAGATAAAAATAGAAATTATACAGTAATTACAAGAAAAAAGTTTTTAGAAAAAATTCATAAATATCTTGTAATTAATGATAATAATGTCTGAATATCTATAGAATATAGTGATTTAACAAATGATGTTAATAAAAAAGCTAACACTGTTTTTGATAAAGAGAACACTTGGAAAGATAAATTTGGTGAAAAACATTTTCAACCAAATAAAAAATTAACTAGATGAGAAGGTGCTTATATGTTAAGTAAAGCATTTAATAAAACATGAAAGTTATTTCTAACTTTAAAATAGAAAATATATTTTTAAAATAAAATAATTAAATACACACACAAAAACATTTAAATTTTAATA
>JAUZRO010000066.1 GCA_030950465.1 Candidatus Altimarinota bacterium
TTTAAATTATCTCAAACCGAAATACAACAAGAATTATCAGAATTATCTTTTTCTTCTCACATACAATCCATTTCATCCATTCACATTTTTTCCATCATTTGCTCATGCATATTATTTTGCATAGCAAAAGCCATCATAGAATTGTGTAAAAATCCTATAATAAAAAATGTGAATAAAGTAAGTAATGAAAGAAATTTTTTCATAGAATATTTTTTTATTTTTTATAAAAATAATTTATATAAGTTAGTATATTGAATTTTAATTTAAAGCAAAATTTTATTTTAGTAATTTTTATTTCAAAAACTCTTTTAAAAATTTAGTTTTAAAAACTCAAATATTTTTTTGATTATCAATAATTACATATTTTACAGCTTTCATAATTCCCCAAACTGATAAAAAGAAATTTTCTTTTTCAGGAACTTCATCACTAACTATTTCTAAATGTGTAATATATAATTTTTTGAAAGCATCTTCTGAAAGTTTATTTTTTATTTGTTCAATAAACCAAATATGTTCCATTTGAACAATTTTTGCTCAAGTTTTTTTAAATAATTCAATTCTGTCTTTTTTAGGTCAAATAATTTTTTCAGTAGTCAAAATTTTTGAATTATAAAATCATCTTCAATTTTCTTCTGCTATTTTTCTAAATATTTCTTCAGCATTTGGTCTAATATTTTCAGAAATTGGCTCATTATTTTCTATAGTAATATCTCATTTTCAGAAAACAAAATCTCACATTTTCAAATCTGGGTCAAGTGCTCATCACATACCAACATCTACAATATCAGTTATTTCTCAATTCTCAATTTTTCCAATAATCTCATCACTCAATATTCTCTGTTTTTTTCAATATCAAGGGAAAAAGAAAGTAACATTATGATTATTAAATTCTACATTTGTTCAAGAACTATTTTTAGTAGAATCTTTTAAATTTTGCTTAATATTTTCCTCACTAAAACTTGTAGCATATTGTCTCATAAGTAAAACTCATTTAATTTCCTGCATAAAAAACTATAATTATTAAATAATAATTATAGTTTACTTTTTAACCTTAA
>JAUZRO010000067.1 GCA_030950465.1 Candidatus Altimarinota bacterium
ATTCTTTTTAAAACTGATTCAGTTAATATATCTATATTTCATTCAACTTCTTCATAATATTTTTCATAAAAAGTTTTCTGAGGCCTTATTAATAAATAAATTAATAATCAAAAGATTCAAAAAATTATTACAACAAAAACAGAAACAATTTGTAATATAATTGAATTAACTCTATTACTTACATCCTTTATTGTCCAAGCTATGATAGCTATATAAACAATCAAAAAATAAATAATTACTATAATTATAAATGTTTTTATAGATATTATATTTAATAAAAAATTGAATATTTCATTTTCTTGCATATTTTATTTTTTAGTATTATTCTTTTTCCATTTTTCAATTTCTGGATGATTTCCAGAAGTTAAAAGATTAGGTACTTCCATATTTTCAAAAACTTTTGGTCTAGTATATACAGGATGCTCTTTTTGTCTATCAAAAAATTTAGAAAAACTTTCTTCTTCCAAACTTTGAGGATTTCATAATACATTAGGAATATGTCTAACTAAAGAATCTATAAAGATTTGAGCTGACAATTCTCAACTAGTTAATACATATTCTCAAATACTAATCTCAATATCAACATATTTATCTATAATTCTTTGATCAATTCATTCATAATGTCCACAAATTATTATAATATCTTTATTTTTAAAATCCTCATGATAATTTTCTACTTTTTCTTGATTTAATAAATTTCAAGATGGAGACATATAAATAATAATACTTTTTCAATTTATATTGTTTTTAATAAAATTTATTGCTTTAGAAAGAGGTTCTGGACTAATTACTTGCCCATGCATTCAATATGCTTTACCATCAACATGTTTAAAATTTTTCTCAGAAAAATCATTTAATTTATATAATTCTATATTAAATAAATTATTTTTTAAAGATTTTCAAATTATTGAAGTTTTAATAAAACTATCAAATGCTTCAGGAAAAATTGTGATTATGTGGAAGTTCATAATAAAAATAGAATTAACCCCGGGGGATATGTCTAAAAATTAGGCATATCCCCCGGGGTTGTAATAAAATAATTAGCCCCTTGTTTTTTTATATTATATTTAAAAATAAAAAAATACTAATTTATTTTGGTATTTTTATTAACTAGTCATATTAATACTAACTCTTTCTTTATCATTATTAATTGCTTGAACATTAACTCTTCAATATTCTTCACCTGGTAATTTTTCTTTTAACTTAAATAGAACATTAACATGATCTCCTCCTGTTTTTTTAAATTCATCTATATAATTTAAATCATGTTGACTAAATTCATCTTTATGATGTGTTAAGTGGCTATGTGCAAATCATATAAAATCTAAACCAGTTTTTCATATTAATTCATCTACCTTATTTTTTGTTTGATTAGTTGAATCAATTCAATTTCATCAATTTACACTTACTGTAGTTTCATCTAATATAATTTGTTCAATTTTTCATTTTGTTCATAATAAAATAAATTGAAGTTCTTTATCTGGACTTTTACAAATCATTTCTTCTGCTTTCCATAATTCAGATAGTGGTATGTCTACATGAGTTGTATATGTTCAATTTTCATCTAAAAAGTTTGATATAAAGAGTGTATTAAACAATTTATTTATATTTTTTACTATAATCATATTTTTATATATTATTAATAATAATTTTATTATATTGTCAATATTTAAAAAGTCAAAACTTTTGTTTGATTTTTATTAAAATATATTTTTTAAACATTTTATTTGACATATCATTCATAATAATTAAAATATGAATGCAATGTAATAATTTTTAAATAAAAAAATATGACTAAAGTAAATACAACAATTAGATTAGATAATGATTTAAAAAATGAGGCTATGTCAATAGCAACAGAATTAGGTACAAATTTAAGTACAGTTATAGCTTTATATCTAAAAAATAATTTTTTAATTCAAAGATGATTAAATTTTAAATTAAGAGATGAATATTGATTCACAAAAGAAGCAAGTGAGGATTTAGAAAGAGAATTAGATGAAATAGATAAATGAATAGACATTTCAAAACCATATTCTAATGTTAATAATTTAATTCATGATTTAAGAAATAATGCTGTTAAATACTAAAAAAAGTTTTGATAAAATGTATGATAAACTTCAAATAAGAGATAAAGATAAAGTTGATATGGTTTTAGTTTTATTCTCAGAAAATCCAATTAACAAAAGATTAAGAAATCATTCTGTATCACCTAAATATCCTTGATGTAGATCAATTGATGCCTGATTTGATTTAAGAATAATTTTAAAAGAAGAAAAAGATTGATACCAAATTGTAACTCTGATAAAAGTATGAACTCATTCAGAATTATATGATTAAAAAGAATATAATTTCACTTAAAATATGTGCAGTAAAATAAATGCCCTTGGGGTACAACTAAAAATAATTACAGATAAAAAAGAATGGAACTGTTTTATAGAACAAAATCAGTTTGAATTTTATAGTTTTTTGTGTTCTTGGGAATGGACTTTGATGCAAGAATTATCTTGAAAAAAAGTTTTAAAATATTGAATTTATAAAAACCACCCCCAACCCCTCCTTGGTAAGGAGGGGGGAAATGATGAGTTATGAGAAGAATTAATTTGAATTTTACCTTTAATTGTGAATAAAGCAAAAAGGTGAACTTATTTATTTTGTCCACATACTCCACTTATTAAAAAATCAGAAGATTTTTTTAAAGTTTTAGAAAATATAAAAATAAAATTAATAAAAATTTGAAAAGAAAAGAATGCTAATTTTATAAGATTTAATTCTCCTATTAAAAATTTAATCCAAAATAAAAATAGTTTTAAAAAATTATGATTTATTAATGCTCCAATGCATGAACATGCAGAAGATACGCATTTATTAAATCTTAATTTAAGTGAAGAAGAATTATTACAAAATATTAAGAAAAAAGATAGATATTATATTAATAGAGCTATTAAAGAATGAGTTGAAGTTGTGAAATGAAATACACCTGAGCAAATTAAAATTTTGTGAGATATGCATTTAGAACATTCTAAAAAAATTGGTTATCATCCTTTTTCAGAAAATTTTATAAATAATTTATATAAAACTTTCTGAAAAAATATTACAACAATTTCTACAAGATTTGAAGGAAAAATTGAAAGTATTCTAATGACAATTAAATTTCACAAAACTTGTGTTTATTATATTGCAACGAGTGATATAAAATCTCATAAATTTTCACCAAACTATTTATGTCAATGGGAAGCCATCAAACAAGCAAAAGCAGATTGATGTGAAACTTATAATTTTTGGTGAATTTCTCCAGATGACAATCCAAAACATCCAATTGCTTGAGTAACAAAATTTAAAAGAAAATTCTGAGGTTATGACTATAGTTTACTTCATGCTCAAGATTTAGTTTTATCACCAAAATATTATTTTAATTGGATAGTAGAAACTATTAGAAGAAAAAAAAGAGGATATTATTATAAAAAACCAGAAAATAAATAAAAAATACTTGCTAAAAAGAGTATTTTTTTTAAAATTAAATAAATTACAAACTAACTAAAAAATATGTACAAAATAAATTGATGAAAAGAATTAAGTTGAACAGTAAAAATTGGGGGAAGTAAAAATGCTGTTTTACCTATAATAGCAGCAGCTTTATTGATTAAATGAAAAGTAGTTTTGACTAATGTTCCTGAAATTGGAGATGTTTTTACTTTTTTAGAAATTATAGAATGAGTTTGAGTTAAGGCAAAATTTGAAAATCATAGATTAGAATTAGATTGTATTGAATTAAAAGAAACAGATTTTGATTTGGAAAAAATGAAAAAAATTAGAGTTAGTATTCTATTACTTGCTCCACTTTTAGATAGATTATGAAAAATTTCTATCCCAACTCCAGGTTGATGTAATTTATGAAAAAGACCAATTGATGACCATATAAAATGACTTGAGAATATTTGATATAAGGCAAAAACTAATTTTGAATCTATTGATTTGAAATGAAAAACTAAAAGTTGAGATTTAGAATTAAATTGAGGATTTTGAGTTACTGTTACTGAAAATTTATTAGTTGCAAATGTTTTAAGAAAAGGAAAAACTACAATTAAATTATCAGCTATTGAACCACATGTTATTAATTTAATTGATTTTTTGAGAAAAGCATGAGCTAATATTTCTATCAGATATGACCATACAATTATTGTTGAATGAGTTGAAGAACTAATCTGAGACTTTGAATTTGAAGTTATCTCAGATTATATCCAGTCTGGAAGTTATATGGTTATGTGAGCATTATCTGCAAAAGATTTTATAATAATAGAAAATGCTAGAGTGCAAGATTTATTTTTCTATATTCAAAAATTAAGAGATGCATGAGTTAAATTAGAAATTTTGGAAAATGATACTGTAAAAGTTTATAAATCAGATAATTTAAAACCTGTAAATATTCAAACAAATGTTTTCCCAGGTTTTCCAACAGATTTACAATCTCCATTTGCAGTTCTGATGACACAAGCAGAGGGAGTTTCAAAGATTCATGAAGTACTTTTTGAATGAAGATTAGGTTGGTTAATTGAATTAGAAAAAATGTGACTTGAAATGAGAATTACAAATCCACATGAAGCAGAAATAACTGGAAAAGCTCATTTAGTTTGAAATACAGTAACAAGCTGGGATTTGAGAGCAGGTTGTGCTGTAGTTATTGCATGACTTTTAGCAAAAGGAGAAACAAATGTTACAAATATTGCTTATATAAAAAGAGGTTATGAAGATTTTGTTAAAAATTTACAAAATTTGGGTGCTGATATTGAGGAGATAGATTAATAAAATAATAATAATAATAATAATATGAAAAAAATAAAACAAATAATAATAATTTTAATATTTATAGTTTCTAGCTTTTCTATAACTAGTGCTTATACTTATACACAAGTTGATTCTATATTATGAAAATATTATGAAAAATTAGATATAAGGATTTCTAATATTGAAGATAGAATAGATAAATTAAATTCTATAAATATAAAAGTAGATAATATTTTAAAAACAAGAAAAAATAGATTATCTAAAAATAGTATTGAATTATTAGGATTTATAAAAAGAAGTATTAATCTTCAAACAAAAGAATATAAATCAGAATTAGAAGAACTAAACTTATGAGATATTATATGAGATTTAGAAATAGAAGAAGAAATTAAAGATAATAAAAGTTGTAAAATGGAAAATAATTCTTATTTAAGTGATTGACAAATATATTGAACAAATAAAATAATTAAAATAAGTAATTGAGAAAATAAATATTATACTTCTACTATTTGTAATGATTGAAAAATATCTTCATATAAAAAAAATTATATTTGAACAAAATGTAATATTTGATATAAAAAATGGCTCCTTTCGTGATAGCAGGAAAAATCTAGAAAAAATAATAGCTATAAATTATATTATAATGCTATTAAAACATATAAAAAAGAGAAGAAAAGTTTTAAATAAACTTTTTTCTCTTTTTTTGTTGATTTTTAAT
>JAUZRO010000068.1 GCA_030950465.1 Candidatus Altimarinota bacterium
TATTCAAACTATTAAAAGAAGAGCTAGATGATTTAGAAATTTTGAGAATTTTAAGACTATGATTTATTTAAGTATTTGAGATTTTGAAGTGAGTGTAAAATAGATATTCTACCTAATTGATTTAAGGAAGAGCCTAAAAAATATTCCTAGTAAAAAATCAATAGAATTTCTTGATTGGTTTACTTATAGTGACAATACTATAGACTGACAAAGTAAGAAAAAAGCATATGCACTTTTTGAAAGTAATTTGATAGATAATATTGAAGTATGAACTTTTAAAGGTTTACAACAAATTCATGCTTATTTATTTGGTTGATTATATGATTTTGCAGGACAAATTAGACAGAAAAATATTTCTAAAGGTGGCTTTCAATTTGCAATAGCACAGTATTTAGAAAATACATTAAAAGAAATTGAGAAAATGCCTGAAAATAATTTTAAGGAAATTGTAAATAAATATATAGAAACAAATATTGCTCATCCTTTTATGGAGTGAAATTGAAGAAGCACACGTATTTGGTTAGATTTAATATTGAAAAAGCAACTTAAAAAATGTGTAGATTGGAGTAAGATAAGTAAGGATGATTATATTAATGCAATGATACAAAGTCCAAAAGATATTTCAAAAATATTTTTTTTACTAGAAAATGCTTTAACTGATGAAATTAATAGTAGAGAGATGTTTATGAAATGAATAGATTATAGTTATTATTATGAGGAAAAATAAGAAAAATGTGAATTATTTAAATATTTAAACATAATCCTATTTGGAATATTCACACTTCCACTTATAAATTCAAGAATTACATAATTACTGTGATTTTTTTTGTTTTGATTTTTTTAAAAAAAAGTTATAATAAAAGAATATTAAATAATAATTTTAAAAAATATGAAATTAACAGAAAAACAGAAAAAAATGAAAGTGGATTGGGATAGTTATGAAAGGGCTGGAAAGGCTTTGGAGGCTTTATTTTGACCAAAAATTAGTAAATCACAATTACAAAAATGAAAAAAGGATTAAATGAATATGTTGAAGCTAATAAAAAAGAATTAAAATTTGAATATATAAAATGAGATATAAAGTTAAAAGATACTTTATATCAATTTTCTGCTTATGTATCTCTTTTATATTATGAAGAAATAGAAAAATCAGATGATGATGATGAATTAATGGAAATGAAAATTCATACAGCATTTGTTTATTTAGGTTCTATTGTAGAGGCTTTATTATACTATTTTGTTGAAAAGAAAATTTGAGATAGTGAAAAATCAAGAAGAAAATATTTAGAAATAGAGGAGTATAAAAAACTTCAAAATATTGCAAAAACTGATAATTTATATATTTGTGAATTAGTAAAAAAAGAAATTAATTTTAATGATTCTATAAATTTTAATGCATTAATAAATTGAGCAAAATATAAAAAAATAGTAAATGAAGAAATTTTATTAAAAATTAATGATTTAAGAAAATATAGAAATTCCGTTCATATAAATGTTTATAAGTCAGGTTGAATTATTGTTTTTGATAAACTTGAAAAGGCTTTTATTGATACAAAAGAAATATTTGATTATATTGAAGAAAATTTATAATTTATGCAAAAAATACTAAAATACATAATCCTATTTGGAATATTTACTCTTCCTCTTATAAACTCAAGAATTACAGAACTTCTGTGATTGTCTTTTTCTATGCCTGTAAGTTGAAATTATGAGTTCACAAAAGTAATGTTTTTTAATATTTGGAGTAGTTTAGTTATTTCTTTATTTTTTATTCAAAAATTTTTATTTAAAAATTCCCCCTCCTTAAAAGGGAGGGGGTTAGGGGGTGGGCTTATTCTTTTTTACATAATTATAATTATTTCAACAATCTTTTCAGAGTCGCCAATAACTTCATTTTTATGAAATTCTGAAAAATCTCATAGTTTTTTAATGTGGAGTAATTTAGTATGATTATTTATAGTTTTTAAAAGTTTATTTCTTTCTCCCGTGGGGGGAAAGTACCCGAAGGGGGATAGGGGGATTATAAGTTTTCCCTTATTAATAAAAACTTTTATATTATCTTGAATTTTTGTTTCTATAATCTGATTAAAAGAATATTTTTTTCCTACTTTTGATTATTGAGAATTATGAAATAGACTTTTTTCAACATTTTGACATCCAAACTATTTGTGAATATTTTTAGTAGCTTTATTGCCTTTTTTATATCAAAAAGAATGAATTATAAACAAAATAATAATTCTATTATTTATAATAACATTATTATTAACAAAATCTTTTATAGCAATATTTTTATTTATTATATTTAATATTTATATATCTCCCTTTTTCAAAGGGAGTACCCGTAGGGGGAGGGATTACTTACCATTGTTCATACTTTTATTTGTTTTTTGATTCAGCTTAATTTATAATTTTCTTCCTGAAAAACTTCATTCATTTATATCAAGGTATTTTATCTGGGAAACTACTCTTAGAATTATTTTTTCAGATTTTAAAATATTTTTATTTTGAGGTTGATTAGATACTTTAACTTTATTTTTCAATAACTTTAAATCAGAATATATTTATATATTTGAAAATTTATGATATACAGCAGATAGACCTCATAATATAATTTTAAATTTTTTCTATCATTTTTGAATTTTATGATTAATTTTTATTTTAGGAATTTATTATAAAGTATTTAAAAATATAAAAATATTGTCAACAGAGGGCTTTAGCCCTTTGAAAAAAGGGTGAACACAAGGTATCAGCCCTACAAGATTTTCATTAATTTTAATATTTATTTTTCTATTATTTAATCCGACTTCAATAGTTATTTATTTATTAATAATTATTTTATTAGCTAATATTTCTTTACCAAATACCACCTTTCTCTTAAGTAAGAGAAAGTACCCGGAGGGGGATAGAGTTATGAAAATTATCTCTTCTATTTTAATATTTTTCTTAATATTTACTTCAATTTTCTGAGCATATTTTTCTTTTAAACACTTTGTTTCAGAAAATTATTTTTATAAAAATAATTTTACAAAATCATTAGAGTATTATAAATTTAATCCAGAATTATATTTTATAAAATGAAATTTAGACAGTTGATTAAAAATATCAAAAATAAAAACTCAGCAATATTATAAATATAAAATTAGAAAAATTTGAATTAATACTGAAAAATCAGAAAAAATATTTTCAGAATTTTTAAAAAAATATAATTATTCAGAGAATTATTTTTATATTTGAAATTTATTATGGAACAATAAACAAGAAGAATTAGCAAAAGATTACTATAATAAAGGTTTAAATAAATTACCAGATTTATGGAATTCAGACTCAAAATATTATGATAACTTTTTAGTTAAAAAATTAAAAATTGATGACCACAGATTAACAAGTAAAAGATATTGATTAGCACAAATTTTAGAAAGAGTATGAATTAGATAATATTATTTAAAAATAAATTTGACTTTTATTATTTACTCAGTACAGTGTTTTTATTAAAGAGTGGTAAATTACTTTTTTATAAAAATATTATGGCAAGTATTAAAGAATGATATGAAAATGCACAAATTGAATTAGGCTATGCAACAAAATGATTAAATGAGAATTCTAATCGTGAAAAAATTGTATATACTGATGAACCAAAAGTGTGAGAAGAAGTATATAGAGT
>JAUZRO010000069.1 GCA_030950465.1 Candidatus Altimarinota bacterium
ATCTACATTAAAAATCAACAAAAAAAGAGAAAAAAGTTTATTTAAAACTTTTCTTCTCTTTTTTATATGTTTTAATAGCATTATAATATAATTTATAGCTATTATTTTTTCTAGAATTTTCCTGCTATCACGAAAGGAGCCAATTAAATTTTCCTTTTTTGAATAAATATAATATAATGATTTTACATATAAAGCTTGTAAGAAAAAAAGAGATTTTTTATTTTTACACAATTCATACATTAGAAAATTAAAAAATAAATTATGACTAAAATATTAATAGTAGAAGATAATAAAACTATTTCTAAAAATTTATCAAGATATTTGGGTTTAAAAAATATTGAATCTGAAATTTGTGAATCAGCTGAAGATGCTGAATTATTATTAAATCAAAATAATAATTTTGATATTATTCTCCTAGATATTTGATTACCTTGAATAAATGGTGATGAATTATTAATAAAATTAAGAAAAAACTGAAATAATACTCCAGTTATTTTTTTAACCAGTCGTGATACTGATGAAGATATTATTTCTGGACTAGAGTTATGAGCAGATGATTATATTTCAAAACCATTTGATTATGAAATATTAATTGCAAGAATAAATTCTGTTTTAAGAAGGTATAAAAAAAGAACTAATTCTGAAATAATATGAGAATATATAATTAATTTTGATAAAGAAGAAATTACAAATAAAGAAAATAATTCTAAAATATTTTTATCAAATCTTGAATTTAAATTATTAGCATTTTTAGTAAAAAATAGATGAAAAGTTTTAGATAGGGCAACTATTTATGAAGAAGTATGGTGAAACTTTGATGACTTTCAACTTTCAAGAAATACAGATATTTATGTTTGATATTTAAGAAAAAAACTTTGAGCAGATATTATTAAAACTAAAAAATGAAGTGGTTATTATGTGGATTAAAAAAAAGAAGAAATTTTATTTTCTTCTTTTTTTTAAAATATGATATTATTTTAATACATTAGTTCAACTTATGTAAATATAAGATCCTCAATCAGAATATCAAGAATATAAATTAGTTGTTTTAATTTTCATATATTTAATTTCTTTCATAAAATGAACTACATTATATTCTTTTATTTCAGTAAAAACCCCTTTTTGTATTCACTCTTTATATGGTATAAACTTTATTTTATTATCATCTGAAAAATCCATAGTTGTAGTAAATCATCCTGCTCAGTAAGTAGTTCAAGCAAAATCAATTGCTGGAAAATCATAAACTAAAGCATCATTTTTATCATATAATTTAATTTTCATATATTCACAATAACTTTTAAAATCTCCATAACTATTTATTTCACACCAAGTATTAGAAATTTTATTATATTCAAATTTTCAGAGATATTCTTTTTTATCATTATATAACTTTATTTCAAAATTTGCTCTATTGCTTATCCACATATAATGCCGAATATTAAAATCAATTGTATTATTTATAACTTCCATAAAATTTGATTCTGGGGCTTCTTTATTTATATATTTTCAACTATAATAATTCCATACTTTTTTAATATTTCAATATTTAGATAATATATTAGTTCAATCATCATCATTTTCTTCATTATATGTAGATTCTATTATTGCTCAATAAATACTAT
>JAUZRO010000007.1 GCA_030950465.1 Candidatus Altimarinota bacterium
AAGTATGATTGATGAAACAAAAAACTCTATCCTTTAGATTAGAATAGTTCATAGTGAAGTAAAAATCTTTGATTAAATAAACAATGAATATGCAAGACATTTTATTTATTCTAATTTAAGTTATAATTTAATAAAAAAAAAGACATGTTTAAACCAATACTGAATAATAATAAAAATGATAAAATATTTATATTTCTACCATTTTTAATTATTTTTATATTTTATATAGCTTTAATTTTTATTTTTCCAGAGTTAAAAAATAATAATAATACTTTTTCTATAACTTTTTTATTTTTAGCTTTAATAGTTTTTGATGTTCCTCATGTTTGGAGTACATTATATAAAACATATCTAGATAAAGAAATAGTGGAAAATAATAAACAAATGTTATTTTTAGTACCTTTTTTAAGTTTTATAATTATATCTATAATTGTTTTTAGTGATCTGTCATTATTTTTATTATTTTGGTTATTAGCATTTTTTGCTGTATATCATTTTATAAAACAACAATTATGAGTAGTTATGCTTTATTCTTCAAAAGAAGTAAAAGTAAGAGAAAAAGAAGAAAATATATTTTATAAAAAATTAGATTATTATCTAATTTGGTTAATAACTTGAATGCCTATAATTTACTGGTTTTCAAATCTTGACACAAGAAAATATAGTTGGTTTACAGATTATGAATTTGTAAAATTACCAAATGAACTTTTCCCTACTTTATGGTTTTTATTTATAATTTATATATTATATTATATTTTTATTCAAATAAAAAGAATAAAATTTAACCATGATATAAATTATTATAAATATTTATATCTTATTTGAACTTTTATTGTTTGGTTTACTTGAATAGTCTGGACTAATAATATGTTAATATTTTGATTTTGAAATATGTTTCTTCATTGATGGAATTTTATATGAATAGTCTATATAAGTACTTTAAATAAAATAGAAGATGAAAAAAATAAAAATTATAAAATAATGGAAAAGATAATTAAAAAATGATATTTATTTTTCATAATACCATTAATAATAATTTGAATAATAGAACAATTTTGATGGAGTTTAATGACTTTTTCAGATAAAGATATTTATTCAATGGTAGTTTGAATAGATATTTATAATAAAATGGAAAGTATTA
>JAUZRO010000070.1 GCA_030950465.1 Candidatus Altimarinota bacterium
GAGAGGTTGTATAAATTTAAAAAATATAAGTTTTGAAAAATCAAAAGTATTAGAATCTGAATTTTATGGTACTCTTTTAGAATCAGTTCATTTTACTTTTTCCAAATGTAGAAAAAATAATCTACCAATTCCAAAGAAACATCCAGATCAAAGACATTTGGAAAGAATAGCTTTAAGAAATCCAAGAAAACTATTTGATAGAAAATGTGATAAATGTAGTATTGAAATGAGAAGTACTTATCCTCCAGAAAGAGATAAAATTGTTTATTGTGAAAAATGTTATGAAAAAGAGATTTATTAGATGATGAAATATTTTATAATGTCAGAATTGCATGAAAAATTATTGATAAAAAATTATGAATATTAACAGATGTAAAATAATGCACCAATTCAATAATTATCAGAAATTGCTTAATTAACAAAAAATATAAAGTAAAATAAATTTGCTTTATATTTTTTTGAAATATAATTTTTTAGAATTACTTTTTAATAAAATAATATGGATTATATTTTTATAATTGCCTGATTTGCCTTACTTATAAAATGAGCAGACTATATGGTTGATTGAGCTAGTTCTTTAGCTAAAACTTTTTGAGTTTCAAATTTGGTTATTTGATTGACTATTGTTGCTTTTGGTACAAGTGCTCCAGAATTAGTGGCTAGTATGATGTCTGCTTTTAGCTGAAATTCAGATTTAGCTATTTCAAATGTTATATGAAGTAATATTTCTAATTTACTTTTAATATTATGAATAACAGCTTTAGTTTATCCTATAAAAACACCATCAAATACTTTTTATAAAGAAATACCTTTTATGCTTGCTAGTACAATTTTATTTGTACTATTAGTTGTTTTTGAGCCTAATCAAGAAATTACTAGGCCAGATGCTTGGATTCTAATTATGTTTTTTTCAATCTTTTTATATTATATTTTTAAACAAGCTACTAAACCAAAAACTATTTTATGAATTCATAAAAAAGAAAAAGTAGAAGAAGAAGTTGAAGATTTAGTTGAAAAAATGCCAAAATGGAAATCTATATCTTTTACTATCTGAGGTTTAGTTGGATTAGTTATTTGATGAAAATTAATAGTTGATTGAGCTGTATCTATAGCTCAAAGTTATAATATACCAAATTCTTTTATCTGAGTGACAATTATTGCTATATGAACAAGTTTACCAGAACTTGCATCAAGTGTAATAGCAGCCTTAAAAAAGAATACAGATATGGCTATTTGAGGAATTATTGGTTCAAATATATTTAATTCATTATGGATTTTATGAGCAACTTGAACTATTATGCCTTTACAAGCATATTCTTGAGTAGAAAGAGATGCTTATTTTAATATTTTTGTAGTAATATTAATTATTGTATTATTAAGTATTTCAAAAAATAAATTTGAGATAAATAAAAAAGGAGGAATACTTCTTATATTATTATATTTTTCTTATATTTGATATTTAATTTTTGATTTATTAAAATAAAAAACTAAAATTTTAAAAATTTTAGTTTTTTTATTGAAAAGGTAATTTCATTACATTTTGTTTTTTATCTTTAGATTCTGATAAGGTGCTGGAATTTTCTTTTTTTTCTGATTCATTTATAGAAATTAATGTATTTTTTTCTTTTTCTCTTAGTTTAAAAAATACTCATATGCTGAATAAAATACCTGCTATTATATAAAAAGTTATTCAAGAGTGATATTTTATTTCACTATTTAATAATTCTAATCACTTTATTGTTAAAAGAGAGTTAAATCATAAAATTAATAGTAAAATTGATGAAAAAATAAAAATAGTTTTATCTTTAATTTTTATATTAAAAAATAGTTTTATTTTATCTTTATTTTGTACTGAAAATAATATAAATAAATTTAATAAAACTATTAAAATACTTACATATCCTACTATACCATTTATTTTTGAAAAAATTCATTGAGTAATACTTCAATTATAAGGAAGCGTAAACCAAGGAATTAATATTGTAAATAATATTAAGGCTAATCAGATTAATATTGTGAAATCTGAAAATCATAAACTACTAAACCTTATTTGTATTTTTTGTATAAAATTTAATATTTTTTTTCTTTTTCTTTTATCTTTATTAAAACTCATTTTTTAAATTATTTATTTAATTATTATTAAATATAATATAGTTTTTTTAAAAAAACACAAAAAAGAATTTGCTTTTATATAATATAGATATATACCAATATTATTATTTAGTATAAAAAAGATATATGATTACGCATACAAAAGCTATTACAGTAAACGGTTTAGAGTCTAGTATTGTTGAAGTAGAAGTTGATATAAATAATGGATTACCTGCTTTTACAATTGTTGGTTTACCTGATCAGTGAGTTCAAGAAAGTAAAGAAAGGTTAAAATCAGCCTTAAAATCTAGTGAAACTAGATTAGCAACTACAAGAATTACAGTTAATTTAGCTCCTGCTAATATTAAAAAATCATGACCAAGTTTTGATTTACCAATTGCTATTTGAATATTAAGAAATGATTGATGGATAACAGAGGATAAATTGATAAAGGACTCTGTTTTTGTAGGAGAATTAGCTCTTGATGGGAGATTAAGAGTTGTTGATTCAATTTTACCTATTACTATTTGAGCAAAAGAAAAAGGTTTTAAAAGAATTTTTGTTCCAAAGTGAAATTCAATAGAGGCATCAATAATCCCTTGAATTGATGTTATTTGAGTAGAATATTTAAAAGATTTAATAAGTATTTTAAATTTAAATATGGAAGTAGTTATTCAAGAAAAATTAGACTTTACAAAATTTAAAACTTCAGGTGATAATTTTTTAGAGAAAAATGATTTTAAATATATTTTATGACAAAATCATGCAAAAAGAGCTTTAGAAATAGCTGCTTCTGGATGACATAATATAATTATGGAAGGTCCTCCTTGATCTTGAAAAACTATGTTAGCAAAGGCTTTTTCTACAATTTTACCAGATTTAACTGTTGAAGAAGCTATAGAAATTTCAAAAATTTATTCTATCTCAGGTTTATTAACACCAGAAAATCCAATTATAAAGCATAGGCCATTTAGAACTGTTCATCATACAGCTAGTTGAATTAGTATTATTTGAGGTTGAAGAAATGCAAGTCCCTGAGAAATTAGTTTAGCTCATAAATGAGTTTTATTTTTAGATGAAATTTTAGAATTTCAAAAATCTGTTCTTGAGGTTTTAAGGCAACCTTTAGAAGATGGAGAAGTAACAGTTACTAGAGTAAATGCTAGTTATAAATATCCAGCAAAATTTACTTTAGTATGAGCATTAAACCCTTGTCCTTGTGGTTATTTAACTGATGATTCTAGAGACTGTGTTTGTAGTCCTAAACAAATTCTTAATTATAGATCAAGGTTATCAGGTCCACTTTTAGATAGAATTGATTTATTTATAGATGTACCAAAAGTAGAAACTTCTAAATTTTGAAATAAAGACAGTTATGAATGAGTAGAAAATTCAAAAAGTATAAAAATAAGAGTAGAAAAAGCTAGAAAAACTCAACAAGATAGATTTAAAGAAATAGGTTTAACTTCAAATTCTGAAATGTGAACAAAGGAAATTAATAAATATTGTCATCTATCAGAACAAAGTGAAACTGTTTTAAAACAGGCAGTTAGCTCAATGAATTTATCTGCTAGAGCATATTATAGAATTTTAAAATTATCTAGAACTATAGCTGATTTAGAATGAAAAGAAAATATTGAAACAAATCATATTTTAGAATCTTTAAGTTTTAGAAAAAAAGAAGAAATATAAAAAAATATTATTACTTATTTTAGTAATAATATTTTTTTATATTTTGATATAAACCTCTTTTAAAGAATTATAAATATTTTCAAATCAAGATGTATTTTCAATAATTTTTTGCATAATTACATTATCTTCTTCTCAATTCCATATTTTAATATATTTTCATTCCTTATATCAATGGTCTTGTCTAAACTTATTTAATACATTTTTTCAAATATATAATTTATATAAATCATCAAAATTAATAGAAGCTGCATCTAATGCTATGAAAAATCTTTTTAAAAACTCTTCTAATTCATCTTTATTTTTAGCTGTTAAACTTGATAACATTAAATTTTCATATGGTTTTATAATTTTATCTAAATTTATATTATCATTTTTTGACCAATTTAGAGGTAATTTTATTTTAGATTTTTCAGAAGTATATTTTGAAATTAATTTTATTAATTCTTCATTTGTAAAATATATTTCTAACTCACTCATAATAAAATGCCAAATATCTATCATCTCAACTTTAAAATTTTCATAGTCAATTCATCAATCAATGTTTTTCCAATGTTTCCAGCTCATACTATCAATAGCTTCTGCTAACTCCATATAAACACATCTTTTCCAGTTAATTATTTTTCATTTATTTGATATTCATTTTCTCCAATCTTTTCAACTTGCATAAGAATTAAATGTATCTTGTAATTCAAGCATTTCTAAAATCCTTTCTTTCATATTTTTTATAATTAAAAATTAATTAATTTTAATTATATGTATATATTTTTTTTTGCAATTTTTTAAAAATAAAAAAACTAAATAATTAATTATTTAGTTTTTTTTGGTTTTTAAATGGTGGGCATAGATGGAGTTGAACCATCGACCTCACGATTATCAGTCGTGCGCTCTAACCAACTGAGCTATACGCCCTTAAAATTTCTTTAAGCAATAAGAGTATATTTATATAATAATATTTGCAAATTTAATTTTAAGTTTTTTTAAAATGGTCGGAAATGTGAGACTTGAACTCACAACCCCACGCTCCCAAAGCGTGTGCGCTAGCCAATTGCGCCAATTTCCGATTTTGTTATAAATGGAGCGGGTAATGAGACTCGAACTCACAACCCTCTGCTTGGAAGGCAGATGCTCTAGCCAATTGAGCTATACCCGCAAAATATGTTTATAACAGTGTCTTAAAATGGAGCGGGTAATGAGACTCGAACTCACAACCCTCTGCTTGGAAGGCAGATGCTCTAGCCAATTGAGCTATACCCGCAAAATTTAGACAAGAGAACTATAATCAAAAGAGGCTCTTTTGCAAATTTTTTTTAGACTTTTTTTTATATTCCTATATAATCTTTTTAATATAAATTAAATTTATTAAATGAAATATATTATTTGAATTGATGAAGCTTGAAGAGGGCCTTGGCTTTGACCAGTTTCAGCTTGTGCATTATGTTTTAATCCTATAAATCTTCCACATAAAAGTTTTATAGAAAAATTAAATGATTCTAAAAAACTTTCAGAAAAAAAGAGAGAAGAAATATATTTAGAATTAATAAATATGAGTTTATGAAAAAAACCACAAATTTTTTTTGGAGTTTGAATTGTGGATAATTTTATAATAGATGAAATAAATATAAGGCAAGCTAATAGAGAAGCTATGAGAAGAGCAATTTTAGAACTTTCAAGAAAAGTTAGTTTTAAAAATATTGAAGTTTTAATAGATTGAAGAGATAATTATGATTTTGAAGAATTAAAAGTTAGACCAACTTATATAATTTGATGAGATTGAAAAATATCTGAAATTTGAGCAGCATCAATTATTGCTAAAGTTTTTAGAGATAAAATTCTTGTGCAATATGCAAGTTTATATCCAGACTTATGAATTGAAAATCATAAGTGATATTGAACAAAAAAACATTCAGATAATTTAAAAACCAAAAAAGATATAACAGGAATTCATAGATTAAGTTATAAACCTGTAAAAAAATTTTTAGAAAAATAATATAATTAATATAAAATATGTTTAACTTAAAAGAAAAAATACAAAAATCTATTAATTCAAAATATTGGAGCAGAAGTGCTTCAATATTTAGTAGTTGAAAAGTTTTAAAAATAATTGTAGATGAAAGTGAGGATGATATAGACTTTAGTTCTGAAGTAGAAAGTAGTGATTGATGAGAATATTATACATCTATTGAAATAGTTAAAGAGTCAAAAAAGATTAAACATTATTGTTCTTGTCCATCACATTGAGTAAGGTTATGATGTAAACATATTTGAGCATTAGCTAGAAAAATATGAGAAAAATATAAGATAAGTGATAGTTTATCTGTTTTAAATATAAATACTTCAGAAATATTAACAGATTGAATTATTTCAGATGAAGAAGGTTCTGATTTATTAGAAAAATATTTAAACTGATTTTTAAGTAGAGAAGATGAATATACTTTAGAAAAAGATATAAAAAAGAATATTATAAAAAAAGAAAATAAATTAGATATTTTTTCAAAATTACAAAAATCTAGTGTAGAATTAGAAAAAAAAGAAGAAGAGGATTTATTTAAAATAAAATTAGATTTTATAGAAGATTGATATTCTAATAAAAAAACTTTTGATATAAAAATATGAGTTTATAAATGTAAAATTTTAAAAAATTGAAAATTATCTGCTTGAACTAGAATTAAAAAAAATGCATTACAATATTCAGATATTCCAAAAAATATTCAAAAATTAATATTATTTCTTGATGAGGCTTGAAATTATCGGAATCAATGAAGTCCATGAATAAGTTTTTTGGATAATTCAGAATATTTTTCACAAAATTTATTTGAATTTGATAAAGTTTTTAATTCAGATAATAATAAAATTTTAAATATTGATAAAAATATTTATGATTTAAAAATTTCTGTTAAACAAAAGAAAGATAATATTGGTGAAATAAAATATGAAATAAAATTAATTTTAAATACTAAAAATTGAGAAGTTTTTTTCAAAAATTTTAAAATTATTTGAGAAGATAATAATAAAAATTATGCCTGTTTAAGAATTAATTCTGATTTATTATTTTTTAAATCTGATTTATGAATTGATTTTATTTCTGAATTAAATTCATGAGATTTAGTTTTAAATAAGGAAGAATTTGAACAATTACAATCTTCAAAATATTTTGACAATATTATAAAACATTCTTATAAAGTAGAAGATTTATGAATAGAAAAAAAAGTTTGAATTCCAAAATGAAAAATAATAATTGAAATTGATGAAGACTTTGAAAATGTAAAAACTAAAATTTGATTTAATTATTGAGGATTAAATAATGTTTTTTTAGAAGATTTTGAGAATATTAATTTTTTTATAGATGATTTAAAAGACACGATAAATCGTGCCTCTACAGATAAAAAAAATGTAGATATGTCCATTTATGGCATATCAAAAATAATTATAGAAAGAGATAAAATATCAGAAAAAAATATTTTTAATAAATTAGAAAAATTAAAAAATATTTCAGACGAAAATACAAGTTTTTGATTTACTAAAAAAGTAGATGATAATATTGATGATTTTTTTGATGAAGTAGAAAAATTATTAGAAGAAGATTTTATTATAGAATATGCACAAAAAACAAAAAGAGTTTCAAATCAAGAACTTTGAATAAAAGTAAATGTAAAATCTGGAGTAGATTTTTTTGATACAAAAACAGCATTAACTATTTGAGAAAAAGAAATTGAAGAATGTGCAGAATTATTAAATTTATTAGCAAAATCAAAAAATAAAAAATCAATTACTTTAAAAAATTGAATGACAGTTTTATTAAAAAATGACCTAACAAAATCGCTAGATTTATTGTGAGAAATGTGAATTAATGAAAAAGATATTTGAAAAAATGTAGAAATTTCTAAACATAATATTTGATTATTAAAAGATAAAAAACTAAAGTGAGATTTAATAAGTTTTGAATTAGATAAAGAAACTCTGAAATTAAAAAATTCATTAACTAAATTTTCTTGAATTAGAAAAATAGCAGTTCCAGAAAATGTAAAAGCAGAGTTAAGAGATTATCAACAAACTGGTTATAATTGGTTAAATTTCTTAGAAAAGTATAATTTTTCTGGATTTTTAGCTGATGATATGTGATTATGAAAAACTTTGCAAGCTCTAGCATTATTACAAAAACTTTATAATAATGATAAATTAAAACAAAAATCATTAGTTGTTTGTCCAACTTCTTTAGTTTTTAATTGGCTAGATGAAGCGAAAAAATTTACTCCAGATTTGAAAGTAGAATATATAAAAGATTGAAAAACAGCTTTTTCAGAAATAAAAAAAGAAACACAAGTAGTAATTGTTTCATATTGAATAATTGCTAATTTATCAGAAAAATGAGATTTAAAAGAAAGGTTTCATTATTTAATTTTAGATGAAGCTCAAAATATAAAAAATCCAGCAGCTAAAAGAACAAAAAGTATTTGTAAAATTGTTTCAAAATATAGATTAGCACTATCTTGAACTCCTATTGAAAATAATTTGATGGAATTATGGAGTTGATTTAATTTCTTGATGCCAGGATTTTTAAATAATCTAAATAATTTCAAATCAAAATATATGTGAACTAAAGCAGAAAAAGAATCAATGGTTATTTTGTCAGCAAAAGTAAAACCATTTATTTTAAGAAGAAAAAAAGAAGATGTATTAAAAGAATTACCTGCAAAAGTAGAAGAAATTATTAAATTAGATATGTGAGCAAAACAAAAAGCTTTTTATATAAAATTAAAAAATGCCTTTAAATTACAAATAAATAAAGAACTTGAAGAACAATGATTAAATAAAGCAAGATTTAAAGTTTTAGATTCTCTATTAAAATTAAGACAAGCTTGTTTAACTCCAGAACTTATAGCTAACCAAACAGGGATTATAACTAATGAATCTGTAAAATTAGATTATATAAAAAATAGTATTGATGAAATGCTAAATAATTGACATAATTTATTAATTTTTAGTCAATTTACATGATTCTTGAAATATGTAAGAGAAATTTTAGAAGAAAAAGAAATTGAATATAATTATCTTGATTGAAAAACTCCAGCTAAAAATAGAAAAGCTTTAGTTGATGAATTTAATAATTGAAAAAAACAAGTTTTTATAATAAGTTTAAAAGCTGGTTGAACAGGTTTAAATCTTACAAAAGCTGATTATGTAATTCATTTAGATCCTTGGTGGAATCCAGCAGTGGAAAATCAAGCAACAGATAGGGCTCACAGAATGGGGCAAACAAAAACAGTTTTTGTACAAAAATTAATTTGTAAAGATTCAATAGAAGAAAAAATCCTTGAACTTCAAGAAAAAAAGAAAAAATTAATAGATGATGTTTTTAGTTGAAATTTTAGTTGAAGTTTAAGTAAGGAGGATATTGATTTTATATTTGAATAAATAAATATAATTAAAATTAATCATAAATAATGAAAAAAATATTAAACAATAAAATAATAAATATTGCAAAATCAGATAAATTTGATAATAAATTTAGTTTTTCTGTTTTAAATTATGATAATAATCAAAAAAATATTAAGATAATATATTTATCTGATTTATTAGAACAAAGAAAAAATATAGAAATGCTTGAAAAATCAGAAGTTAAATCTGCTAGTTATTCAAATGTTTATTCTCCGGAAGATGAATTATATTTTTTTAAGGAGGTTTTTGAAAATGCTATAAAAAATAATAAAAAAACACACATTATTTGAATAACTTTAAAAGAAGAAGTTGAAATATTAGAAAATTACTATAATAAGTTATGATTTTTTAATGAAGAAATAAATTGTTTTGAAGTAGATTATTCAAAAGTATTAGTTTCAGCTTCAGTAAAAATAGAAAATTTAATGTGGAGAGGTAGTGATTATAAAAAGATGTGAAAAAAAATATTTTTTAATCCACCAATTAGAGAATCATGACAAGTAAAAGCTATGTTTAAATGAATAAATAGAGGTAGTATTTCTTGAATAAAAATAAATTCCCCTATAATCCCCTTTAATAAAGGGGATGAGGACATAATTAATTCAAAAATTATAAATTTCTTTCAAAAACAAATTTTAGAAGAAAATATTATTTCAATTATTCTAGCTAAAGTTTTATATTTTAATTTAGTTTCTTTTTGATTAAAATGAGAAGAGTTAGAAATGATTATTGAATATTAAAACAAAAAAAGATGTTTCAGAGAAACATCTTTACTATTTTGTAGAAATGTTTTTCTGAAACATTTTATTTTTTTGTCCATTGTTTAAAAAGGAATATCTTCAATAGAAATTTCTTCTTCTTGTTTTGGAACTGATTTTTTAACTGCTGGAGTAGAATGATTTGATGTTGTAGAACTTTTTGGAGTAAAGGCTGCAGAAGGAGAATTTTCTCATTTTCTACCTAACATAATTAAATTTTCTCATACAATTTCAGTTCTATATCTTTTAGAGCCATCTTGAGCTTCCCAATTTCTAGTTTGAAGTCTTCATTCTAGAAATATTTTTTGACCTTTAGTTACATATTGACCAGCAATTTCTGCTAATTTTCCCCAAAGTACAACATTATGAAACTCAGATTGTTCTTGTTTATTACCAGAACTATCTGTCCAACTTCTATTAGTTGCAATAGAAAAAGAAGTTACATTTTGTCCATTTGGAGTTTGTTTTAACTCTATATCTTGTGTGACATTACCTATCACTTGTGCTTTATTTAAGTCCATAATCTAAAACGGTTAGTTATATAAATATTGTTTTACTTTGTTCTTGTGTAAAACCGTTTGTTTTAATAGAGAAAAAATTAATTTCTCATAGTTATGATATATCTTTTTTATATCTTTGCAAATCTTTTTTTGAGTTTTTTAAAAATAAAATAAATAACTACAAATTAATTTAGTTATTTAATAATTATTAAATAAAATACTATGTTTTCAGGAATAATAGAAAAAAAGGCAAAAATCTTAAATATAGATAATTGAAATTATACAGTAGATAATATATTTAATAAAATATTAAAAACTGGTATAAGTATAGCTCATGATTGAGCCTGCATGACAATTACAGAATCAGATTCTGAAAAATATAGTTTTTTTGTAATGGAAGAATCTATAAAAAGAACTAATTTTAAAAATAAAAAAACTTGAGATTTTTTCAATATTGAATGAAGTTTAAAATTATTAGACACTATGGATTGACACTTTGTCTCTGGACATATTGATACAACTTGAGAAGTGGTCAATATAAAAGAAAATAATGACTGATCAAAATATTATAACATTAAATTTAGTAATAAATATTCTAATCTAATTATAGATAAATGAAGTATTACAATTAACTGAGTTAGTCTAACAATAGTAGATGATTTAGGAGATCAACTATCAGTCTCAATAATCCCATTAACTCAAGAAATTACAAATATTTGAGATTTAAAAATATCAGATACAGTAAATTTAGAATTTGATATTCTATGAAAATATATTAATAAATTACAACTGAATAGAAAATAAAGTCAAAAAATGATTTTTTTTTTTTTTTGAATATACTTTTTTTATTAATACTTAATTATAAAAATATGGCTTGAGATATTATAGAAAAAACAATATATGAAAAAAGTAGATTAGAAGAAAAAGAAAGAATAATATATGCAAAACAAGTAGAATTTGCTGAAGAAGAGGTTAAAGCTATTTTAGAGTTAGAATGAATAACAGAAGAAAGATTACTAGAAGAAAATAAATAGCCTAATTATTTAGATGTTCCAGAATGTAATGTATAAATTATTTTAAAAACCTACAAAAATATTGTTTTTGTAGGTTTTTTTTATATAATTAATTGTAATATAAAATAATTTATAAATTATGACAACTGCAACAGTATTAATGCCTGAATGAATTAAAGTTGATAATGAAAAAGCTATTAGTTTAGATAGTTTTTTTAGGTTATTATATTTAAATAAAGAAAATGTAGAAGATTTTTTGGATGTAAAAAAAGCTATGAAGAATAGTAATCCTAAATTTTATAACTTTGATGATATAATAAATGAATATTAAAATTGAAGAAAATGCTAAAAAATCATTAGATTTGATGAAAAGAAAATATAAAAATGATTTAGTAAAAGTTATAAACTGAATAAAGGAATTAAGAGAAAAGTGACTAGAATCAAGTTGAATAAAAAATATTTGAGATTGAATTTATAGAAAAAGAGTTTGAAGATGGAGAATCTTATTCACAATAGATTTTTTAACAATGAAAATATGGATTATAAAAATGGAAAAAGATACAAAAAAAGACTATGATACTTGGAAAAAATATATTTTAAATAAAATTTAATAAATAAAATTATGTCTGATTACAAAATTAAAAAATCTGATTATTCAGTTTTAAGCACAAGTATAAAAATAGTTATTTTAACTAGTGAATTTAATAGAAATTATACTTCTGCTTTAGAAGAAAAAAATATAGAATTTTTGGAAAAAAGAGGTTTTACAAATATAGAAAAATTTATGGTACCAGGGGCTTTTGAAATACCTGCTTTTTTGGAAAAAATTATTGAGAAAAAAAATCCAGATTTAATAATATGTTTTGGAGTGGTTATTAGGTGAGCAACTACTCATTATGAAATGGTGGCTTGAGAGTCAGCAAGAGGTATAATGGATATTAGTTTAGTTAATCCACAATTAACTATAATTAATTGAATTTTAACTTGTGAAAATGAGAAACAAGTAGAAGAAAGAATAACTGATACTTATGCACTTTCAGGTTTAAATGTATTATCTGAAATTAAAAAATTATGATAAAAATAATATTTTGCAAAAAATGATAAAAAGAATATAATATTTATATATTTAAAAATAAATCTTAAAATTTATGACAACAATAACTATAAAAAATAGTCAAAATGTTTTTGATAAAAATATTTTTACAGATGTTTATGATTTAGCTAAATTTCTTGTAAAAAATAACTGAGAAACTAAACTTTATAAATTGGAAGAATCAGAAATTACAGAAGATTTAAGGAATAAAGCTAATTTATGTAGAGAAAAAAATAGTTCAGAATTTATAAATATATAAAATATGCTATTTGAAAAAATTATTGAAGAAAAAGATATTTTAAAATATTTAATGAAAAGAGATTTATTAAGTCAATATAAAAAATCTAAAATATATTTACTTTTGTGATTATTTGCAAAAGTAAATTTTTGATTAAGAGAACCTAAAAAAGATGAGATTTATTATTTTAGAATAAATAGACAATTTAGGGCATACTGTATTATTAAAAATAATGAACTAAGAATTTTTGAAATAAATAATCATCAAAATTAAAAAATTATGATAAAAATAATATCAGGAGAAGTTATTAAATGAAAACAGTTAGGTAGATTAATTTGATTTCCAACTGTTAATTTAAAACTTGAAAAATGATTAGTTGAAGATTCAACTTTCAAAATAAATATACTTATTGATTGAAAACTTTATAATTGAGCAGGAGTTTATAGAGAAAATATTGAACTATTTGAATGACATATTTTTCATTTTGATGAAGAAATATATTGAAAAGAAGTTGAAATAATTATTTTAGATAAAATAAGAGATAATATAAAAATTTCTGGTTTAGAAGAGTTAAAAAAACTTATTTCTTATGATGTTAGAAATATTAAATCTATTAAAAATAATATTTTAACTTTTGGTAGTTTTGATGTAGTTAATAAATGACATGAATATTATTTAAATGAAGCAAAAAAATATTGAGATAAATTAATAACAATAGTTGCAACAGATAAAAATATAGAAAATTTTAAAAAGTTTAAACCTAATAATAACCAAAAACAAAGGATTGAAGATATAAAAAATCTTAATATTTCAGATAAGGTAATTGCTTGAAATGAAGATAATCCAATGAAATGGATAAGTATTTATTCTCCAAAAATTATTTGTTTAGGTTATGATCAAAGAGGTTTTGTTGAAAAATTAAAAAAACATATTATAGATAATAATTTAGATATTGAAATTATTAGAATATGATCTCATAATCCAGAAACTTATAAATCAAGTTTATTAAAAAAATAAAAGTTTAAATACAAAAAAAGTAGATTTTTTTTATTTTTTTAGTATAGTAAAATAGAAAAATAATTAAATGGAAAATATATTACAAAAGAGAAATAATTGAAATTATTTACTATTAAGTTGTTTTGTGAAAAAAATAATTAAAAAAAAATGTATAATACACAAGATATAGAAAAAAAATGGCAAAAATATTGGGATGAAAATAAAACTTTTAAAGTTGAAAATGATTTTTCTAAACCAAAATATTATGTTTTAGATATGTTTCCATTTCCAAGTGGAGCAGGTTTACATGTTGGTCATCCAGAATGAATGACAGCTAATGATATTGTTGCAAGATATAAAAATGCAAAAGGTTTTAATGTACTTCATCCAATGTGATGGGATGCTTTTTGACTTCCTGCTGAAAATTATGCAATCAAAACTTGAACTCATCCAAAAATTACTACAAAACAAAATATAGATAATTTTAGAAAACAAATAAAATCTTTAGGTTTTTCTTATGATTGGGATAGAGAAGTAAATACAACTGATCCAGAATATTATAAATGGACTCAATGGATTTTCTTAAAAATGTATGAAAAAGGTTTGGCTTATGAACAAGATTTACCTATAAATTATTGTCCAAGTTGTAAAACAGGTTTAGCAAATGAAGAAGTGCTAAATGATTTTTCTTGTGAAAGATGTGGAACTACAGTAGAAAAGAAAAAAATTAGACAATGGGTTTTAGCAATTACAAAATATGCTGATAGACTTTTGACTGATATTGATAAATTAGACTGGCCAGAAGGTTTGAAAGAAATGCAAAGAAATTGGATTTGAAAATCTGAAGGATGTGAATTTGAAATGAAATTGGCACAAAAAAATAAGAACGGCTCTTCCAATGGAAGCTGTCTCAATGACAAGGCCAAGTTCTTATATGAAGACATTATATTCAAAAACATACAAAATGTCAAGAAGAAAAGTACAAAAAAAGATTTAAGTAAGGTTTTTGATAAAAAAATTGTATGAAATAAGGAAATTATTTTCAACTGAAAAAATATTAATAAACATTTTAATTGAAAAAATAATAAAGATGTACGTACTAGAAAAAAACTTGCAAATACAGTTGTTGGTAATTTAGATAAATTATATTTTATTAATGATGAAATATGATATTTAAGATTTAATAATTTGATTATTAAAATTTCTTTGTGAAAACAATCTAATTGAACTTTTTTTGTAAAAAGTTATTATATTGATAATAAATTAACAAAACAATATAAAATATTTTCAGAAAATAATATTTCTATTTGAGTTTATACAACAAGAATAGACACAGTTTTTGGTATGACTTATGCTGTTTTAGCTCCAGATCATAAAGATGTACAAAAATTTTTAACACCTGAATATAGAGATATTTGTGATAGCTATATTCAAAAAGCTTCACAACAATCTGACCAAGATAGAACAGCAGATAACAAAGAAAAAACTTGAGTTTTTACAGGTAGTTATGTAATTAATCCTTTTAATGGAAGAGAAGTTCCACTATGGATTTGAGATTATGTTCTATGAAACTACTGAACTTGAGCAGTTATGGCAGTCCCAGCTCATGATGAAAGAGATTTTGAATTTGCTAAAAAATATGATTTAGAAATTATTGAGTCTATTTCTGGTTGAGATATTTCAGAAAGAGCATTTACAAAATTATGAATATTAGTTAATTCAGAAAGATTTGACTGATTAAAAAGTAAAGAAGCACAAATTAAATTAACTGAATTTGCTGAAAAAAATAATTTTGGTTCTAAAAAAATAAATTATAAATTGAGAGATTGGTTATTTAGTAGACAAAGATATTGGGGAGATCCAATTCCTTTGATACATTTGGAAAATGAAATGGTTGAAAAATTGGACACAAAAAAAATGAAAGTTGCAATCCCACAAGGGGGGGTCACTCACAATGGTGACTCGGCTAAACTTTCATCTATCAGAATTATACTTGAATACAGTAAAAAAGTCAAGAGAAATTATAAGAAAATACAATTTGATGATTTGTATTTAGAAAAAGAGACTGAGAAATGAACTTTAATATTTAATTGAGAAAAACTAAGAAAACATTTTTATAATAAAAAGCCTAAAGAACTTAGATTCAGAAAAAATCATTGATTAACAATTATAAATGAATTACAAAGCATTATTTATGAATCAGAATTAGTATGATACTTAGTTATTAGTTGAAAAATTTTTAGAATTGTTTTAGATAAAATATGAAATAAAAAATATGAAGTAAAAACATATTATTCTACTTTAAAATATACAAAAATATTTAATGAAGCATATATTAAAGAACAAGAAGATTGAGATTATTTATATATAAAATGAAAAGAATTTTCTAAAATAAGAGATTGAATTTACTGAAAAATAGTTTGAGATAATAATCTTCCTGTAAAACTTCCAGAAGTTGAAAAATTTGAACCAAGTTGAGATTGACAAAGTCCATTAGCTAATGTTGATAGTTTTGTGAATGTACAATTAGCAGACAATTTAGTTTGAAAAAGAGAAACAAATACTATGCCTCAATGGGGTGGGAGTTGTTGGTATTATTTGAGATATATGAATCCAGATAATAAAGATATGTTAGTTGACCCAGAAGTTGAAAAATATTGGGGGCAAGTTGATAGTTATGTTGGTGGTGCTGAACATGCTGTATTGCATTTACTTTATGCAAGATTTTGGCATAAATTCTTGTTTGATATAGGTGTTGTTTCAAATGATGAACCATTTTATAGACTTAGAAATCAAGGTTTAATAACTGCTCATTCTTATGAAAATAATAAATGAAAACTTATTGCTAATGATTTAGTTGAAGAAAAAGAAGGAAAATTCTTTGAAATAGAAAGCTGAGAAGAACTAAAACAAGTTATTGCAAAAATGAGTAAATCTCTTAAAAATGTAGTAAATCCAGATGAAATAGTTGAGGAATATTGAGCAGATACTTTGAGACTTTATGAAATGTATATGGCTGATTTTAAAGATTCTGCTCCTTGGGATACAAAAAATATTATTGGAGTAAAAAGATTTTTAGATAAAGTAGAAAGAGCATTTAATTCTTCTGAAGGGAAAATTGCAGAGAATGATGATGAAGCAATAAAAATTTTAAACAAGACAATTAGAAAAGTTGAACTAGATATAGAAAATTATAAATTTAATACTGCTATTGCAAGTATGATGATTTTGGTAAATTATGGTAGACCAACAGAACAAAAATTATTTTTAGAATGGAAAGAAAAATTTGTAGTAATACTATCTGCTTTTGCTCCATTTTTGGCAGAAGAATTATATTCAGATATGTGAAAAAATAAATCAGTATTTTTTGCAAAATGGCCAGAATTTGATGAAAGTTTATTAGTTGAAAATACTGTAAAAATAGCTGTGCAAGTTCTCGGGAAAGTTAGATGAACAATAAAAATAAATAAAGATGAAAGTAAAGATTCTGTTCTAGAAAAAGCTAGAAACAATCCTGATGTTTCTAAATGGTTAGAAGGAAAAAATCTTGTAAAAGAGATTTATGTTCCAGGGAAGATTGTGAATTTGGTTGTTAAATAAATTTTAAAAATTAAATAAAAAAAATGGAATACTCTAGAGAAAGCCTTGATAGAATTAAAAAAGTTCAAGCATTAAAAGATGCTGATATAATACCTTATGCAAATAGGTTTGAAAATAAACAAGATATTGCTGATATTATAAATATTTCAAAAACTGATACTGAGGGGGGACATTTAAGAGATATTGAAAATTTAATGGCAGGAGGTTGTATTTGAGAATTTAGAACAGCTGGTAGATTAACTAGTTATAGAAGTTTTTGAAAACTTTCTTTTTGAAAATTATTAGACCATTCATCAGAAATTCAAATTTCTTTTGTTAAGGATTTAGTTGATTTTAATACAGGTAGAAAAATTATTTCTAAAACTGAAACTATAGAAATTGATAAAATTGAAAGAAACCCTTTTAAAATTATTGAAAAATTAGTAGATACTGGAGACTATATTTGAATAAATTGAGATTTATTTATAACTAAACATTGAGAATTAACTCTTTTTGTAAAAGAATTTCAAATTTTAGCTAAAGCAGTAAGACCTCTTCCAGAAAAATTTCACTGAATAACTGACCAAGAAACTATTTATAGACAAAGGTATTTAGACTTAATTACAAATCAAGAAAGTTATGATAGAATGCTTTTTAGAAGTAAATTTATTAAATCTTTAAGAGATTTTTATATAAAAGAAGGTTTTGTAGAAATTACAACTCCTATTTTATGAAATAATGCTAGTTGAGCAGCTGCACAACCTTTTATTACAAAACATAATGATTTTGGTTCAGATGTAGTTCTTAGAATTGCTCCAGAAGTTTGATTGAAAATGGCTACAGTTTGAAGATTTGAAAAAGTTTTTGAATTTGGTCCAAATTTTAGAAATGAAGGTTCTGATCCATCTCATCTTCAAGAATTTAATGTTGTAGAACATTATGCTGCTTGGTGGAATTTTGAAGATAATATAAAGTTTACTGAAAATATGTTTGATTATATTTTTACTGAACATAAATTAGATAGAAAAATAGCTGTAAAAGATAAAGAAGGTGTAGAAAAAATAGCTGATTTCACAACTCCATTTGAGAGAATTGATTATATAGAATGAGTTAATAAAGCAAGTGGTTTAAATATTTTAGATTATAAAATCTGAGATGAAAAAAAATTAATTTCAGATATTAAATCTAAATGAATTGATTTTGAAGGTATGGAAAAAATGGCTGTTCCTACTTTGATTGATTATTTATATAAAAAAGTTTTAAGACCAAGTATTGTTTGACCAGCTTTTGTTTATAATTATCCAAAAGCACTTCAACCATTAGCAAGACAAAATGATGAAAATCCAGAAATAGCAGAACAATTTCAATTAGTTATAAATGGTTGGGAAGTAAATAAAGCATATTCAGAACTTGTTGATCCAAAAATCCAAACAGAAAATTTTATTGCACAATCTTGAGCAATAGAGTTGTGAGATGAAGAAGCAACTCAGTGAGATGATGATTTTATACTTGCAATGGAATACTGAATGCCTTGTCAATCAGGTTTTGGTATGTGATTTGATAGAATTATTTCTATTTTAACTGGGCAAGAAAACTTAAGAGATGTTGTATTGTTCCCACTTATGAAAAGTGAAAAGAAAAAATCAGATAAAGAAATAAAAACTGAAAAATGGAATAAGCTAAGAGAGGCAGTTGAAGCATTTGGTTCTGAAAGTGCTATGGAAAAATTAAATAAAGTTTATTGAGATAAATAAAAAAATCCCCCTTAATAAGGGGAAAATTAGCTTTAGCTAATAGGGGAATTTGCTAATAGATATATTTTAATTATCTAACTAGTTAAAATATCAATTTTTCTTTCAGAAAAATCTGTTTAATCCCCCAGACAGTTTCACTGTCTTGCCCCCTTATTAAGGGGGCTTTAGTTATTTAATTAATAAATATTATGAATAACTGAGATTGGGATTCTGATTATTTAAAAAGCAGGTGATTAATTTTTTGATGAAGATATTTACCATATAATCCTGATTTGAATGATAGAGCAAGGGAATTAAGAAATAATATGACTTCAACAGAAAGTAAAATTTGGTACCAATATTTAAATAATATTTTTATCCCCCTTAATAAGGGGGAAGGCAGCTTTAGCTGACAGGGGGATTTTAGAAGAAAAAAATTAAAAGTTTTAAGACAAAAAATTATTGATAATTATATTGTTGATTTTTACATTCCAGACTTAAAACTAGTTATAGAAATAGATTGAAGTATTCATGATAAAAGAAAAGAGTATGACAAAATAAGAACTGAAATTTTAAAATGATATTGATTAAAAGAAATTAGAATATTAAATTATAGGATTGAAAATAATTTTTCAGAAATTTGTAAAAAGTTAGATATAATATTTAATAGGTAAAAAATTATGAATTACTTCACATCTCAAAAAGAATTTTTTCAAAAAATAGATAAAAATAAATATTCTAGTTTTGAAAATAAATTTTTTTGTCTTCTGTTAAATTTGATGAAAATCATTTAATTATTATTGAAAAAGTAGATAAAAAATTTATTTATTATAAAAGTGTCTGAACTGAAAAAAAAGAGCCAGAAGAAAATTGAAAAATTAAATTAAATAATTTTTTTGAAATATACAATAAAAGATGAATTTTAATAGAAAATTCTAAAAAGAAAAATGGCTCCTTTCGTGATAGCAGGAAAAATCTAGAAAAAATAATAGCTATAAATTATATTATAATGCTATTAAAACATATAAAAAAGAGAAGAAAAGTTTTAAATAAACTTTTTTCTCTTTTTTTGTTGATTTTTAAT